>CACHYW010000003.1 GCA_902584215.1 uncultured Pelagibacteraceae bacterium | reverse complement strand
ATAGATGCAAACCAACAAAAGCAAAGGTAGATTTTGACAATTGTTCATTTAACGAAAACTTTGGAGCCGATCGATTAGAAATTCTATGGACCGATGAGAAATACTCATTTGAGCAAAATGCTTTTTACTACGTTAGAGCTATTGAAAACCCTACGTGTAGATGGTCAACTTATGATAGTATCAGAATAGATGAAAAACCCTCTAAAAACTATCCAAAAATTATGCGTGAGATGGCATGGTCATCACCGATTTGGATAAAAAATAATTAAAGATATGTTTCCACAAGATCTTAAAGAAAAATATAAAGATTGGCACAATGGTACATACTTAAAAAAGAAAAATCTTTTTGAGAGTCTTGCTAAAGAAGGCCAGTCTCCAAAATATATTATCATTTCTTGCGTCGACTCAAGAGTAGATCCAAATTCAATATTTAAATCTGAACCGGGTGAGATGCTGGTCCATAGAAATATAGCAAATATTGTTCCACCCTATAATTATATAACGGAACATAGCGGAACAATTGCAGCTATTGAGTTTGGTATTACGGTCTTAAATATTAAAAATATAATTGTTATGGGTCATTCAAGCTGTGGTGGTATTAAAAATGGGTACAGTATGTGTAAAGAAAATTCCTTCGATGCCAACTCATCAATTTCAAACTGGTTAAATCTTCTTAAGCCCTCCTTTAACAAGATTTCTAATTTGAACGAAAATGAGTCAATAAAAGATTTGGAGAGGGTAAGTATTAAAACATCTATAAAAAATCTAGAGAGCTATCCATTTATTCGTGAAAGATTGGATCGTAAAGAAATCAATATTTATGGCTCTTGGATAGATATTGGATCGGGTAAAATTCATGTACTTGATTTTGCATCAAGTATCTTTCAGCCAATTTAGTTAGAATAATTTATTTAAAAGAATAAAAGACTTCTTTATTTTTAGTGATATAAAGTAGCGATGCAAAATGTCGTCTCAATTAAAAAACTTTCAAAAATTTATGATAATGATTTTCAGGCACTAAAAAATATCACCCTGGACATAAAGAAAAATGAAATTATTGCTTTGTTGGGTCCAAATGGTGCTGGAAAAACAACGATGATTAGCATTATATGTGGAATTGTTATTCCAACATCTGGCTCAGTAACAGTCGATAATTTTGACATTATAAAAGACTATAGACGTACTAGGTCGCTAATTGGTTTAGTTCCACAAGAATTATCATTAGAACAATTTGAGTATGTATTTAACAATGTTTCTTATACACGCGGGTTATATGGAAAGGCTCCCAATCCATCTTTAATTGAAAAAATTTTAAAAGATTTGAGCTTATGGGATAAAAGAAACTCTAGAATTAATGAATTATCAGGTGGCATGAAAAGAAGGGTATTAATAGCAAAAGCTCTTTCACATGAACCTTCCGTATTATTCCTTGATGAGCCCAGTGCTGGCGTAGACGTTGAATTAAGGCAAGAAATGTGGCAAGTAATTAAGGATCTAAGAAATAGCGGTGTCACTATTATTCTTACAACCCATTACATTGAAGAAGCAGAGGCAATCGCTGACCGAGTTGCTGTTATTAATAAAGGAGAACTTCTGGTAGTTGATAACACATCTGACCTAGTAAAGAGTATGGGTCAGAAAACACTTGTTATTGACTTACAGGAAGCTATTCAGGCGCTTCCCTCTAAATTAGAAAGTTACAATCTAACAGTCTTAAACAATGGATTATCAATCAGCTACAATTATGACTCGTCAAGTAAACAAACGGGAATTACATCATTGTTACAAGATATGAAAGAAACTGGATTGAGGTTGAAAGACTTAAAAACTGAACAAAGCTCTTTGGAAAATATTTTTGTCGAATTGGTAAGAGAGAATTAATGAATTTTTACGCAATTAGGGCAATATATTTCCACGAGATGGATAGAATGCGAAGAACAATCGGTCAAAGCATACTTTCACCAGTAATTTCAACTTCTTTATATTTTATTGTATTCGGATCCGTAATAGGAGGCATGATACCAGAGCTTGATGGTGTGAGTTATGGATCATTTATAGTACCTGGCTTACTTATGCTTACTCTATTGACGCAAAGTATTTCAAACTCAGCATTTGGAATATTTTTCCCAAAATTCACAGGTTCTATTTATGAGGTGTTGGCTGCGCCGGTATCATCTTTAGAAATCATAATTGGATTTGTTGGAGCCAGTGCAACAAAGTCTTTAATTGTTGGTATAATAATTTTACTTACTGCAAGTTTTTTTGTTGAACTCAAAATTCAATATCCCTTGTTGATGCTTTTTCTCCTAATTTTAACTTGTCTTACATTTAGTTTGTTTGGTTTTTTAATCGGATTGCTCAGCAATAACTTTGAGCAATTGCAAGTTGTTCCTCTCATAATTATTACTCCATTAGTTTTTTTAGGGGGCAGTTTATATACAATCGAGATGTTACCCGAGTTCTGGCAGAAAGTTTCATACTTTAATCCTGTGGTATACCTTATAAATGGTATGCGATGGTCATTTTATGGCGCTTCAGATATTAATATCTTTATAAGTGTTGTATCGCTTGTAGGCTTTTTAGTGGCTTGTATTGTTGGCGTAGCTATTGTGATTTCAAAAGGATACGGTGTAAAAAATTAAGTAATTAGGATTTTGATTTTCTGTCTCTTTTACGATCAATGGCTGATAGATAGCGTTTTCTTAATCTTAAATTTTTTGGAGTGACCTCTAATAGCTCATCCTCATTTATATAAGCCATCATTTCTTCTAGTGACATTCTTCTTGGTGGAGTTAATTTAACTGCTTCATCTGTTCCAGAAGCCCTTACATTAGTAAGCTGCTTACCTTTTAAAACATTTATTTCAAGATCATTATCACGACTGTGCTCACCAACCACCATACCTCCATAAACCTTAGTTTGGTGCCCAATAAACATTGTACCACGATCTTGTAAGTTAAAAATTGCATACGCTGCTGCGCTGCCAGTATCAGTTGATATTAATGCTCCATATTTTCGTCCAACAATACTTCCTTTATAATTATCATATTTGTTGAAGAGCCTATTGAGAACGCCTGTTCCTTTTGTATCCGTTAAAAATTTATTTTGGTATCCTATTAAGCCTCTTGATGGAGCTAAAAATGTTAGTCTCGTCTTACCTGCTCCAGATGCTCGCATGTCTTGCATTTCACCTTTTCTTTGATTCATTCCATCAACCACAGTGCTTGTATATTCGTCGTCAACGTCAATAATAACCTCCTCAATAGGCTCTGTTCTTGCTCCATTTTCACCAACTTTGTATAGAACACGTGGTCTTGAAACTGATAGTTCAAATCCTTCTCTTCTCATTTGTTCTATTAGGACACCAATTTGCAGCTCACCTCGCCCACCGATTTCAAAAGCATCTTTTTGATCATTTTCTTCAAAAGTAATTGCAACGTTGGTTTCAGCTTCAGCTAAAAGTCTCTCACGAATTAAAGTTGAGGTTACTCTATTTCCATCTGTACCAGCAAATGGTGAGTCATTAACTGTAATAGTCACTGACATTGTTGGAGGATCAATAGGTGTTGAAACGAGTGGTTCTGTAACCTCTGGGTTACAAATTGTATCTGCTACTGATGTGACAGCTAAACCAGCGATACAAATTATATCACCAGCTGTTACTTGATCAACTGGCACTCTGTCTGTCCCTCTAAATGTAAATAGTTTTGTCAGTCTACCCGTTTCTATTTGACGACCACTTAGATTAATAGACTTCACTTGGTCATTTACTTTTGCAGATCCATTTATAACTCTTCCGATAAGGCATCGTCCTAGATAAGGATCTGCATCAAGAAGAGTTGCTAGCATTGCAAAAGGCTTTAATAGATCTACTGTTGGTTCTTCAACGTGATTTAATATTAGATCTAATAAGGGATATAAATTTTCTCTGGGATCATCTAAATTTTCTACACACCATCCCTCTCTACCTGCCGCATATAAAATTGGAAAGTCCAACTGTTCTTCACTTGCATCTAATGCAACAAATAAATCAAAAACTTCATTAACAACCTCATCAGATCTAGCATCGTTCCGATCTACTTTATTAATTACAACAATGGGCTTTAAATTCTGAGCGAGAGCTTTACCTAAAACAAACTTTGTTTGCGGCATTGGTCCTTCTGCAGCATCTGCTAATATTATTACGCCATCTGCCATTCCAAGAACTCGTTCTACTTCACCTCCAAAATCAGCATGCCCAGGAGTATCGATTATATTAATACGGACATCTTTCCAAACAATTGAGGTTGGTTTTGCTAGAATAGTAATCCCTCTTTCCTTTTCGAGATCGCCAGAGTCCATTAAACGTTCATCTACGTTTTGATTTTCACGAAACATGCCTGTTTGTTTCATTAAAGAGTCTATTAATGTCGTTTTCCCATGATCAACATGAGCAATAATTGCGATATTTCTTAAATTTATAGTCATTCTGAAATTCTATATATTGTTGAATGTCTTCTAATTGCTTTACCAAATAAAAACAATACTTATAGTCTACTAATATGAAGTACATACTCATCATCTTTTTTAGCATGATTACAGTTGTTGAAGCTGAAATTATTTTGCGAAAGCAAAATGATCGATATTGTTATGATGGAGATACTTGTTATGTCATTATAGATGGTAAGAATACTAAAATAAGATTACTTGAATTGGATACTCCAGAAATCTCTAAGCCTAAATGCGATACAGAAAAAAAACTTGGAATAAAAGCAAGAGATTATTTAAATGGTCTTATAGACAATGCATCTACTATTGAGTTTAAGACTGATTATATTGAAGATTATTTTGGTAGAGTCTTGTCGTTTTTAATTATTGATGGTGAGGATGTATCAAAAAAGATGGTAAACAACAATCTCGGAGTAGTATATGAACGAAACAATAAAAAAGATTGGTGCTCTAACTAAAAAATACTTTTTTTTATGAGAATAAAATTACTTTTAGTATCTAATATTTTACTTTTTTTATCACTTGCATCTTGCGTCTCACCCTATCAGGAACAAGTAAATAACTATAATGCTGTAAAACAAAATGTGAGCCTGGGGATGGACATGTATCAGGCAATGAGAATACTGCCTAGTCCAGAAAAAACTGAGTCCTACATGCATAACAACAAAGTAAGGGAGATAATGTATATTCGATCTAATTGGATAAGTGATAATAAACTTACAGATGATGAGGTTACGCCTTATATTTTTGAAGATAAAAAATTGATTGGTATCGGGTGGGCTATGCTAGGAGGTGCAAAATCAACAGGAACTCCGAGCACTGGAAGTACCTACTGTTATGAATTTTGGAATGAGTACATGCAAATGTATCAAATTATCTGCAATTAGTTATGTTTGGATCACAAACAAATATTGTCATCTTTTCTATTTATTCATTGATACCAGTTGCACTTATAATGCTTTATGTTTACCGAAGAGACCGCTTTCCTGAACCAGTAAGAATTGTATCTATAACTTTTCTTCTTGGAGTTGCCACTATTTTTCCAATTAGTTTATTAATTCCTGTTGTTGAAGGATTTGAAGAAACTCTCTACTTGTCTGGTGAGGCTCCTTACTTTTATGAAGCTTTCGTAAGAGCTGCGTTTCTTGAGGAAACTGCAAAGTGGACTATCCTTCTTTTATTTTGCATCAAAGCCAATGAATTTAATGAGCCAATGGATGCGCTTGTTTATGGTGTTGCGGTATCACTTGGCTTCGCGGCATATGAAAATTGGGATTATGTGCTTTACCCCATTTATGAAAATGATCTAGAGCTAGCAACATCAATTGCTATTTTAAGATCATTCACTGCTGTGCCCCTACATGCTACTGCAGGGGTATTCATGGGTTTGTTTTTAATTAGGGCAATATTTGGAAAATCGAATAATTTAGTGTATGTCGTGTTGTCACTTCTCTTCCCTGTTTCATTGCACGGAACCTATAATTATATTTTAATTTCGCCAAATATAGATGCGATATTAATATATCCATTACTTATCGTATTTATACTTGCAGTTATTTACATATTCAGGAAAGAACGCATTAGACAGAATAAAAAATATTTTGAGGTAGAAAATAAACATGGCACTATCTCTAAAAGTTATATTTTATCATCGATAACCATAACATTGTTTTTGCTGACACTTGCTGTTATCTTTTTGAACACCTAACTGTCATGTCTGAGCTCAATTCTAAGAAATTGTATTTCTAATAAATAAAGCAGTATTATCATTATTGAAAGTAAGTGCTAAAAAAATACTTACTACAAGAATTATGAACAAAATAGGCCCAAAAAATCTTACATTTTTATCAAAACTTTCTATAGTTTTCTCATTTGTGTTAGATAACATTTTAAATGAAATTACTGAAATGATTGTAGGCACTGCTGCAAATAAATAGGACAGTAATATCCAGTAATCTAGAAGCGTTAGATATTCTAATTTTGGCAAATCCTTATCAACAATAAAGTTATAAGCAATTAAAGAAAGTAAACAAATTATCGTAATCGTTAATCTTGACTCTAGTTGCTTTGGTTCAACCCATAAAGCTGACCAAGCTACAACTAATATAATCATGATTGGAACAATTATTTTGTAAATATAATAAGAATAGTTTCTCTCAATCCTCATTTGTAAAGAATAAATTTGTCTATTTTCTCTATGATAATCACTCATTTCAACTCTTGGTACAATATCTTTTGAAACCACTTGCCAATCAGGTATTTTTAGGTTTTTCTCAAATTCACTCTCAATGAATGAATACTTTAACCATTTGTATCCAATAGGAGACGCTTGCCTAGCATTCATTAAATCAAGTGATAAAATTTGAGTATCAAATGGAAATGCTAGAAAGTTAAAATCTGAACTAAGAGTCGTGTTACCATCCCATTGATAAGAAATATAAGCAGATGCGTCCTCTTCATTTGTAGAGGGCACATACTCAAATATATAGTCCTCCCTTGAATCATCGATTGACTCTTCTATGATATTTTTAAAATCAAGAAGAGGATGCCAGATTTGTAATGACTCAAAAATATCGGGTTTAATTTGACAATAAGCTATATCGTACTGATCTTCTATAATATTATAGTTTCCTAGTAGTCTTTCGTATAAAGGAATTAATTCAGGTATTTCCCAAAAATAATAAAGAGTCAGGTTTAAATTATATATTCCTTTTTTTGAGTCAATATATCTAAAATTATGAATATTTACTTCAGGGTAAATCCAATTCTCTATATTATAAAGTGGGTTAACTTTGATTGTTTTTATTTCATTAGATGATTGCCTTCTAACGCCCAACTCAAGTGTTAAGCTTTCATTCAATTCAGCAGTACTTTCAATGCTTTCATCAATATCCGGATAAAAATAAGTATCAATTTCGTTATCAGATAATTCGGATACACTAACTTTGTTTATAAACATGATCTTGTCTTTAGGACCTATAGTTTTGGATGATGGAAATACTTCTTCGTCAAAATTATTATTACGAACATTGAAAACATTAATTGACCCATCTTCATTTCTTATATAACTCACATTGGAATCCCAATCTAAATCAATTCCATAATCCGCTCCCCAGGTATAGGTTTGGGGTTGAAGATCTAGCCTTAAATCAATTTGATTTTTTCTTATTTCATTTTCTAAAGTACTACAAAATGTGTCATCAGATGAGTAACTAATATTTGATGAGAAAAATAATATTATTAAAAATAAATAAAATAAAATAGCTTTTAACATTTCTTAACTTTCAAATTGTGGCGAGGGTTTATCTGAACAATACTTTTCATATTGTCGAATCTCTGTAAGTGACATTTTAAATAACTTAAGTTGTTGCATTTGATCTCTATCATCAAAGTGAAATGTGGCAAAAGGATCAATTTGTTCAATGTAGCACCATTTACTATTAAATCCTTTGCCCTCATCCATTTTTGCTTTTGAATCCCAAGCAAATCCTGTGGTTACTGTTAGATTGTCGTCAATTTCTTTTTTCTCAAAAACTGAATATTCCTGATAGAGAGCTATAGGATTTCCTTGATCGTCAATTTCTGGCTCATAGAACTCAGCTTCTTGAGATTCTTGGTCAATTTCAGATAAGGCCTTTTCTGCAGCTTCAATTTGTTCTTTATAAATTATTAGTTCTTCTTCTTTCTTTGAAATTTCGTCTTGGTATTGTTTCAAACTCTTCTCATATTGATCCTTTTGCTCTTGATTTATTTGTGGACTGCTTAATTTTTCTTCTAGTTGAACAATTTCACCTTCTAATTCAGTAGTTTTGCTTTCTATTTGAGAGATTATTTCTTCTTTTTGTTTAATTATTTCAAAAAATACGTCCCCATTATAATTATTTATCCCGTCATAACTTATATCTCCGTCAGAATTGAAGTACTGGTTATCAAAATTTGGTTGGACTTCAACCGTATGTTTTATAATTTCAGGATGTGGCTTGTTAAACCACCAGTATGCAATCGCAATAAGAATTGCAAATACTCCTATAGCAAGTAATGAAAGAGCAAATATTTTACCATATGCCCAGAAAGTTCTTGTTTGTCTAAACTTTGACTGTTCATCAATGTATTTATTAATCGGTGCATATTCATTAATTGAGTAAATTGGTTGCTCGTCACCCATAATGTTTAATCTTCTTTTTTATCAGTTTTATGAGTGAAGGGCCCTTTTTTAAGTAGCTCTGGATCATCAGTCGGCAGAGGTACGTATACAATTTCTTTTCTAATAATTTCTCTGGGCACTTCTACTTTTTGAAAAACAATTTTTTCGTGCTCAATGGGTTTTTCCACAATTTTTTCAATTACCTTTTCAACCTCAATTGGTTTTTCTACAATCTTTTCAATTATCTTTTCAACTTCAATTTCAACCTTCTCTATAACTTTTACTGGATTTAATAATCTCTTTCTAGCAGCCTTCAAAAACTTGTTAAAATACATCGGAGTTGCTTTTAAGCTTCTTAATACTCTGTTTGGGCCCTTAGATTTATTTCTCATTTGATGAGCTCTTTCATCTTGAAGATGAAGACCTGCAAATGCGACAAGTGTTCCTATTATAGATAAGACAATAGATAATCCACCAAACCAAATCCAGAAAGCTCTATCTAACTCTCCTTGGGTAATTATTTGACCTTTTAGACGTTCATTACCTGTAAACCAATCGGCAACAACGTTAATTTTTTCAGCCATTCTGTATATTTGATTATCTTTTGCAGCTTTATTTAAATCATCTTCGAGTAAAGCTTTTTCATTTAATAAATCTTTTCTTCTCTCATCAACAGTTTCTTTATCACTCTGTAGCTTATTTAAGCGATCTTGTTCCGGTTGGAGGGTATTTTCTCTAAAATCTTTTTTTTCAGCCTCTATACTATCAAAATCATTATCCTTATCCTTCGTAATATCATTTATTGAATTTTGCGCAGTCCCATTAGCAATTTTGACTTCATCATCATATTGTTTTTTTGCAATATCTATTTGTTTCTGAGCTGTATTTGAATCTTGCCCAACTAGTCCTTGATTGATTTCAAATAATTGATCTATTTGTTTTTGATTAGAAGAAATTAGACTTTTATTATCTTGAATCTCTCTTTTTAAATCGTCAATTTCATCTTGAATACTAGACTTTTCCAAGTCATCATTATTATTAAAAAAAGTATTCTGCACATTCTGTATATCAATTCTTTTTTGATCAATTCTCTCAGATTTTTGATCATTTTCTTTTTTTAGTTCTGAAATACTCTTATTTAAGTCATCAATTTTTTTGTTATTTTGTTCAATTTGAGGTTTTCCTCTATCTGATTTGTCAGTTAGAGATTTTACTGTTTGATTGTATTTGTCATCTGCCTGTTTAATCGCTTCTAATTTTCTCTGTTCAATATCCTTAAGGCTTTCATTAAATGTATTAAGTATTTCATTTTTCTTTGTATCCATTGCCGCTATATCTTCGCGATACTTGGATATATTGTTTTTTATTTCGCTATCATCTGCATTCTCACCAAGTGTTTCCAAGTTAATCTGAACTTTTTCAATGTTATTTCGAATATCATCTACAACTGTTGACATGCTGTGATATCGAAGCTCAAAAGCAGTAACCATTGTTTCAAAAGTGGAGAAATTTACAGCTAGAAGTGCAAGTAAAAATATTATTTTCCAAGTAAGCCTCACTGAATAATAATAAGCAGTGGCCAATGGTATTTTAGTTAACTCCATTATTGCAACGACGAGGAAAGCAATTGATAAAATTAAGTTATCAACTTTAAAATCACCAAAAGCATTTTGTACTGTACTTATTGCAGCGCCTGATTGTCCTTGAGCGAGAAGCATTAAAAGTGCAATTGCTAAAGCAGTGGATGCAACAAATATTTCAATTGCCCATGCAAACTTAATCAGAGTTTTACCAGTTGTGACTGTTTTTGCTTTAGGAAAAAATTTATCGTGTATATTATCTAGATTAGGCATTATTTTTTCTTAAAATAATTAATTGAATTTTTAAAAATATATTTTTGATTTTCCCAGGTATCATTGTGAGAGTTTCAACAATACGCTTGAAATAACTTTCTTTAATTTCAAATATTTCTGCTATACGCCTTATTTGTTTTTCTTCTCTTTCATCAAAGATATGATCTGCGTGTGCTACTCGATACAAAATTGCAATTAGAAATTCAAGAAATTCATAGTTTTCTCCATCAAGCAATTTCTTTACTCTACGTGCATGATAATAAATATCATTTGGGTCCTCAACTGCTTCATTTATAAGCCTACTCAATAATGATTTCTGTTCAGGGTTATGAGGAATAATTTTTAGTATTTCTTCTTTTTCGATCGGACTAAAATCACCATCTGCCATTGCCATCTTTGATGATAAAATTATAATGCCTATCATGTTGATAGTTTGTGGAGAAGAATGCCTATATTTGTCCCATATGTCTGTCATACGAGTAAATTTAAGCACACAAAATAAGCAATAGATATTTATTTATACCTAAATAACGAAAGTTTTAAGAAAACCACTGATTCTGGTAAATTAACTCCATTACTATCAGAAATTAACTACATTATTTTGTAATTATAAATGGTATTATCTGTTTATGGAAAATACGTTTAAACAGATTGTTCTCATACAGATAGTTTTATTGCCAGTTCTAGTCTTATTAGAGATTTTTTTTCCAGTTCCTGAAGAGATTAGTTATCTACCTTATTTTTCTGGAGCAATTGCCAATATGTCAGATGGCGCGCTAATTTTCTCTGCTATTATTGGAATTGGTTTACTGATAACTAATTGGGTTTCATGTTTTCTTATTTATTTTTTTAAACCACTTGGAAGACCTATGTTTTTATGGACTTTAATTTTATTAGTTGCATCCTACCTGATAACTCCACATGTAAGCACAGGATTATTTGGAATGTTAGATTCAATAGATTCATTACTTGCAGGCGCTACTCTGGTCTTTATGTATATAACTCCAATTAAAGAAAAATTTTCAAAATAATTGAAGAAACTAATTTCTCTTATTGTATTATCTTTTTTACCTATCCTTAATTCTTTCGCCGAGGATCTCTCTGATCTAATTAGCCCAGAAACGTTTATTATTGATTATGAGGACTTAAATACTGAACAAATAAATGCCTCCATGCAGGCCAAAAAAGATATGGTTCCAGTTTCAGGGAAAGACTGGATGATTGTGACAGCAAATTCTTACGCTTCTGCAGCAGGAGCTGAAATTCTTGAGGAAGGTGGAACAGCTGCAGATGCAATGATAGCCGCACAAGCAGTTTTAGGATTAGTTGAGCCAGAGTCGTCTGGTCTTGGTGGTGGAAGTTTCTTAATTTGGTACGATAACAAAACCAATAAAGTTACTACATTAGACGGACGGGAGACTGCACCAAGAGAGTCTTATGCAACTCAGTTTCAAAACGAAAGTGGAGAGACTAAAAAATTTTTTGACGCTGTCATTGGCGGTCTTTCCGTAGGGACGCCAGGTACACCTGCATTAATGTTCAAAGCACATAAAAAATGGGGAAAATTAAAGTGGTCAAGTCTATTTACCGCTGCAATAAATCTTGGGGAAAATGGTTTTCCCGTATCTAAGAAGTTGGCGTCATCAATTGATAGAGACTCGGATAGACTAAAAAAAAGTAGTCAAACATCTGATTACTTTTTACCTGATGGAAATAATCTTAAATATAAACAATTAGTAACGAATAGAGCTTATGCTGAAACGTTAAAAAAAATTTCTATAGCTGGTATTGAAAATTTCTATAAGGGAGAAATTGCTGATGACATTGTAAATACAGTTCAAAACTATTCTGAAAATCCTGGGTTTCTAAAAAATAGTGATTTAGAAAATTATGCTGTAATAGAACGCGATCCAGTGTGCATAAGTTATAGAGAACATAATGTTTGTGGTATGGGTCCACCTTCATCAGGGGGTGTCGCAGTTGCACAAATATTAAAAATTCTTGAAGAATTTAACTTAAAATTACTCGGCTACGAAGATCCTAAATCATGGCAGGTGATTGGTGATGCAAGCCGGTTAGCATTTGCTGATCGAGATAGATATTTAGCAGACAGTGATTTTGTTGAAGTTCCCCTGAAAGGTTTACTTGATCATGAATATTTAAAAAAAAGATCAAAGAAAATAAAATTAGGAACAAGGACAGAAAATATTGAAGCTGGAAACCCTTCTCAAGAATTTACATACAATTATGCAGATGATAATTCACTTGAGCTACAATCAACAACCCATATATCAATTTATGATAAATATGGGAATGCGTTATCTATGACTTCTTCAATAGAAAATGCTTTTGGATCTAGATTGTTAACGAAAAGTGGGTTTTTATTAAATAACCAACTGACAGATTTTTCTTTTCGTGATGAAATTGATGGGAAATTAATTTCTAATAGATTAGAACCAGGTAAACGTCCACGATCCTCTATGTCACCAACAATTGTCTTAAAGGAAGGAAAACCAATATACATTACTGGATCTCCTGGAGGCAGTAACATCATTGGGTTCGTTGCAAACCATCTTATTTCCCTTATTGATTGGGATATGAATGTACAACAATCTGTATCTTTGCCTCACGCAATTAATCGGTGGGGAACATACGATATTGAAGAATCAAAAAATGCTCAGATACTTAAAGAGAGTTTGTCATCTATGGGATATGATACCAAGATAAAGAAATATTTCTCTGGTTTAAATACAATTTATATTGGAGATAATTTAGAAGGTGGATCTGATCCACGACGTGAAGGAATAGCTTTAAGTGGACAATAGCATAAATAGAAAGGTATGATTTAAAAATAAACATGAAGGCATTAGAATTTATCAATCTTTATTTAAAACATTTTAACAATGATGATTTTGAATCATTAAAAAACTTTTTTGCATATCCATTATATATGAACGTTAACGGCAATATCATCTCTGTTAATGAATCGCCAATGGAACAAATGAAAAAATCTTCCAATTTGGGTAAAACTGAAGATATTGAAGTAGAAGTCATCAAAGAGACAGAAAATCAAGCCCACGTAATTCTAAGAAATGCAAAGAGATTTAATAAAAGCGAGGAATATGTTGAGTCTATATCTGGATTTTATGCTTTATTCAAAAAAGGAAACGATTGGAAAATTGTTTTTTTGTCTGGCATTACTTACCAAGATCAAAATATCTAACAAAGCGAAGGAATTGTAATTGGAGGGTAACAAATAAAATAATATTAATCTCAGGACATTACTTTTTTATTATAGTAGAATTTTTTGGGGGATAAGATGGATATACATGAATACCAAGCAAAAAAAATTTTATCTGACTTTGGAATTGGAATTCCAAGGGGAGGTATCGCCTATAGTCCTGAAAATGCAGAATATAAGGCAAAAGAAATTGGTGGTTCTCGTTGGGTTGTAAAAGCACAAGTTCACTCTGGCGCAAGAGGTAAAGCTGGAGGAATAATCGTTTGCAACGATGCTCTAGAAGTTGCACGTGCTGCGGATAAGCTGCTTGGAAAAAAACTTATTACAAATCAAACAGGTCCTTCAGGAAAAATTATCAATAGAGTTTATATAGAAGAAGCCTCTGATATTGAAAGAGAACTTTATTTAGGACTTGTTTTTGATAGAGGCTCTGAATGTATAATGGTTGTTGCGTCTACTGAAGGTGGAATGAGTGTTGAAGAGATATCAAATAAAAAACCAGAAACAATAATAAGGTCAAAAATAGAAGCCGCGGTTGGCATACAGGAATTTCAAGCAAGAGAAATTGCATTTAACCTTGGTGTTGAAACAGGTCTTATCTCAAGAACTGCTGAGGTAATTGAGGGTTGTTATAGAGCATTTAGTGAACTAGATGCAACTATGGTAGAAGTTAACCCTTTAGTAATTACAAAAGATAAACATGTCTTAGCTTTAGATTGCAAAATGAGTTTTGATAATAATGCATTGTTTAGAAGAAATGATGTTGCGGAATTAAGAGATAAATCTCAAGAAAATCCAAGTGAAGTATATGCAAGCGATAGAGGTTTAAATTACGTTGGACTTGATGGAAATATAGGAAATATTATTAACGGCGCAGGATTGGCAATGGCGTCAATGGATATGATTAAGTCTGCTGGAGGAGAGCCTGCAAACTTCCTTGATATTGGGGGAGGAGCAACGCCAGAAAAAATTGTAAAAGCTTTCAAGCTTGTTTCATCTGATGAAAAAGTAAAAGTTATTTTAGTGAATATATTCGCTGGCATTAACAGATGTGATTGGGTTGCTGAGGGAATAGTTCAAGCACTTCAAACAATAAAAATAGACATGCCCCTTGTAATTAGGTTGGCTGGCACAAATGTTGAAAAGGGCAATAAGATCTTAAAAGAAAGCAATATTAATTACATTGAAGCCCATTCTCTTAAACAAGCTGCTTCTAGGGCTGTTGAAGCGTTAAAAAAGATTGAAGTAAAATAATGTCTATATTGATTGATGAAAATACTAAAATAATTGTCCAGGGCTTCACTGGTAAAATAGGAAGTTTTCATGCGCAAGAAATGATTGATTACGGATCTAACGTTGTTGGAGGTGTTACTCCTGGCAAAGGGGGATCAACACATCTTGGCCTTCCTGTTTTCAATACCGTTAAAGATGCAGTAAAAGAAACAGATGCTGAAGCAAGTATCTTATTTGTTCCACCAAGTTATGCTGCGGACTCTGCTATGGAAGCAGCTGATGCAGGTATCAAAGTATGTGTTGCGATAACTGACGGAATACCCTCTCACGACATGATTAAAGTGAAGAGGTATATGCGAAGATATGCAAAATCTGAAAAAATGACGATGATCGGTCCTAACTGCGCAGGTATAATTAGCCCTGGCAAATCAATGCTAGGCATAATGCCAGGACATATTTATAAAAAAGGAAATGTTGGCATTGTTGGCCGATCAGGAACACTGGGCTATGAAGCTGCATCACAAATGAAAGAGCTAGATATTGGTGTTTCAACTAGCGTAGGCATTGGCGGAGATCCGATTAATGGAAGTTCGTTCAGGGATATACTAGCTCGGTTTGAAGAAGATCCTGATACCGATATTATATTGATGATTGGTGAAATTGGTGGACCTCAAGAAGTGGATGCAGGCAAATTTGCAAAAGAAAACATGAAAAAACCAGTAGTCGCGTATATTGCAGGACTAACTGCCCCAAAAGGTAGAGTGATGGGTCACGCTGGTGCTATTGTTTCAGCATACGGAGAAAGTGCAGTTGAAAAAGTTGAACTCTTAAAAGAGTCCGGTGTTACTATATCAAAAAACCCGTCAGTTATTGGGGATACCATAAAGTCTGTTTTAAAAGGATAAATCTGATTAACCATATCACATAGCCCCCATAGCACAATGGTAGTGCAACGCATTGGTAATGCGTAGATACCTGGTCAGTACAGGTTGGGGGCACCATAAAATTGAAAAACTGTTAGTAGTATATTAGAAAATAATGAAACCTCCTCAGCCAAAAAAAATTCCTAAAATCCATATTGCACATGGCGATGAACGTATTGATAATTATTACTGGCTCAGAGATGATACGCGTAAAGATCCAGAAATTATTTCTTATTTAGAGGAAGAAAATAATTACTTAGAAGATTGGTTTGAAAAAAATAATGATTGTCGTAAAGAAATTTATGATGAATTAGTTAGTTTCATACCACCAAAAGAAGTTTCAATAAAAATTAAATACGGGGATTATCTGTATTACTCAGAAATTAACTCTGAACAGCAATATAAAACATACTATCGAGAGCTCAATGGGAATAAAGAGTTAGTTATTGATGTGAATGCGCTGGCTGAGGGCTTAGATTATATAAATATTACATCAATAACGCCATCGCCAAATAATCTTTTAATTGCTTATGCAGAAGATCTATCGGGTCGAAGAGAATACAACATAAAAGTTAAAGATCTAACGACTGGCAAAATTATAGACAGTAAAGTTGAGAGGAGCTCTGGGAGCATTGTTTGGGACAAGAAGAATACTTCATTTTACTATGCTCAAAAAGATCCTGTTACTTTGATAGAAAATAAGGTTTTTAAGCACAAAATTGGAACCGATCCAAAAGAAGATGTTCTTATCTATGAGGAAAATGACTCAGAGTTTCATCTTCATATTTATGAATCACGTACAAAAAAATATTTAAATATCTATACTAGTAAAACTGAGTCTTCAGAGACATGGTTACTTGATCTAGATGATGAACTCGGTCAACCGTTTTGTGTACTCAAACGTTCCGATAAGCATCTTTATTCCATTGAAGACACACCAGAGTGTTTTTATGTCAGCAGTAATGCAGAAAATAAAAAAAATTTCTCAATTTTAACATTTACCATAGATCAAATTAATAATTTTAATAGTTGGCAAACTGTTGTTGAGCATAATGATGCCATTTTAATTGAAGATTTTGTCGCTTTTCCTCAATATCTTTATTTAGAGATAAGAGAGGACGGTCTGCCCAAGATAGTAAAAATTAACAGAGAAACACTCGATAGGAATTATATTAAATTTAGTGACCCTGCCTTTTCTTGTTATTTAGCAACCAATAATGAATACCTTGATACTGAATTTTACTATGGGTATTCTAGTCCAAAGAAACCTAGTTCAATATTTAAAGAAGATATTGAGTCAGGTAAGAGTGAATTGGCATGGCAGCAGCCTGTAAACAATTACGATGAAAATTTATATGAGGTGGAAAGACTTAAAATTACTGCCCGTGATGATACAAAAGTTCCTGTATCACTTGTATATAAAAAAGGAACTGACTTATCTCAAGCTCCTATCCTTATTTATGGCTATGGTTCTTATGGCATTATAATTGATGCAGCTTTTAGAACGTCTATCTTACCCCTACTCAATCGGGGTTTCGTTTTTGCTGTCGCCAATATCAGAGGTGGTTCCGAAATGGGTCGGCAGTGGTACGATGATGGTAAAATCTTTAATAAAAAGAACACCTTTTATGATTTTATTGATGCAACAAAATCACTAATCAAGCAAGGGTATGGCAATGCTAAAAATGTGTATGCAATGGGTGGAAGTGCTGGTGGTCTTTTAATGGGAGCAATCATTAATATGGAGCCAGAATTATATTCAGGTATTATATCAGCAGTTCCTTTTGTGGATGTAGTGACTACAATGTCAGATGAAACAATTCCCCTAACTACTTTTGAATATAAAGAATGGGGCAATCCAGCAAATGAAGATGAGTATAATTATATTAAGAGTTATTCGCCCTACGATAACATTAAACCATCAAATTATCCTGCGGTCTTAGTCACATCCAGCCTTTATGACTCTCAAGTTCAGTATTACGAACCAGCAAAATATGTTCCAAAACTAAGAGAAAATAGTACTTCATATAATCCAATATTAATGAAGATGAATTTAGTAGGTGGTCATGCCGGTAAAAGTGGACGATTAAATGCTTTGGAGGAGAGTGCTCTCGATAATGCCTTTTTACTTTGCCTAACTAGAGACTCAAATTGATACTTCATTTTTAAACGACAATTTATCCAGGCTCTCTTTCTTTGATTCAGTAATAATTTTTCCTCTTTTCATGACATAGATATAATCTGCTAAATCAAATGCAAAATCAAAATATTGCTCAACTAATAGTATGGTCATTCCCTGCTCATCTTTTAAATATTTTATGAC
This sequence comes from uncultured Pelagibacteraceae bacterium, assembly GCA_902584215.1. Taxonomy (GTDB): domain Bacteria; phylum Pseudomonadota; class Alphaproteobacteria; order Pelagibacterales; family AG-422-B15; genus CACNXQ01. Next base: position 59,853 of record CACHYW010000003.1, on the reverse strand, counting down.
TTCTCCAATTTGCTGGATGATGTTTGGCTGTATCCCTTCGGTTGGTTCATCCATAAGTAGTAATTTTGGTTTTGAAATCATTGCTCTTGCAATTGCTAATTGCTGTTGTTGACCTCCTGATAAATCTCCACCTCTTCTATTTATCATTTGTTTCAATACTGGAAAAAGATCGAAAATTTCATCAGGTATGAAATGTTCATCACGTTTTAAACATGCAAAACCAGTTTCTAAATTCTCTTTTACAGATAATAATGGAAATATAAAACGGCCTTGGGGAACATACCCTACTCCTCTCTTGGCAAGTTGGTGGGAGCTAAAGTTAGTTACATTATCCCCTTCAAAAAGATAATTTCCTGACTTTGAAGGATAGATTCCTGATAAAAACTTTAATAAAGATGTTTTACCAACTCCGTTTGAACCCATTAAACAAGTAATTTCTTTATTTTTCGCTTTGAGTGAAACGTCAAATAATATTTGAGAAGAACCATAGTAAAAATTTAAATTACTTATATCAATCATGACTATCTTCCTAGATATACCTCAATTACTTCATTATTAGAGGACACGTGTTCTATAGAACCCTCTGAAAGAATTGAACCTTCATGCAATACAGTAACCTCACATTCAAGATCTTTTACAAATTCCATATCATGCTCAACAACAATAACTGATTTATCTGCAGATAATTTTTTTAGAATCTCAACTGTCTGTCTTCTTTCATTAGAAGTCATTCCAGCTGCTGGTTCATCAATTAATAATAGTTTTGGTTCTTGAGTTAATAGCATTCCTATTTCTAACCACTGCTTTTGACCGTGTGATAACTCACCAGCAATTCTATCTTGTTCATTTTTAAGACTAATTTCACCTAGTATTTTTTCTATTAGATTTTTTTCATCTCTATTTAATTTTTGGAATAAAACACTGAAAGGACTTCTATTTTTCTTCATGGATATAAATAAATTTTCGAATACTGTTTTTAGTTCAAATACAGTAGGACGTTGAAATTTTCTTCCTATACCTAGTAATGCTATTTGAGACTCACTCTTCATTAGGAGATTTTCATCCCAAACGACTTGATATTTTTGATCACTTTCAAGCCATACGCTTCGTTCACCAAATAACACTTTACCTTCATCTGGTTTAGTTTGGCCCGTAATTATATCCATAAAGGTAGTTTTTCCAGCTCCATTAGGTCCAATAATCGCTTTGAGTTCATTTTTACCAATGCTGTAACTCAAACTATTAATAGCTTTAAAGCCATCAAATGAAACCGAGATTTTTTCAACTTTCAATAAAGTATTCATTTTTCCTTAACAAATATATTTCTTAAAAAACCAATTATTCCATTTTCACTAAAAATTGTGATTATTACAAATCCAAACCCTAACAACACTGTCCACCAATTCACCCATTCTATAGTAAACATGCCCAAAGGAATATCGGGTGCTTGTCCACCAGTAAACCATGACGAAAATAATGAAACAAAAGTGGCACCAATGATTGCTCCATACAATTTTCCTCTTCCTCCAATAGCCACCCATACAGCGAGATAGATCGATGCAATAGGCGCAAGCTCTGCAGGATTAATTATACCTGCTTGAGGGTAATAAAGAGCACCAGCAATACTTGAGATTATTGCTGTTAACACAAATATAAATAATTTATATATTTCGACATTATACCCTAAGAACCTTACTCGTGTTTCGTTATCTCTTATTGATGTAATAATTAATCCAAACTTGCTTTTCATAAGTGAATGAAAAAGTAAAAAAATAGATATTAGAAAAATACAACTTGCCCAAAAAAACCCTATGGATATGACCTCTTGTCCTAAATACTCAATGCCAGGAATATTCTGCAAACCTGAGAGGCCATTATTACCCCTTAGACCACTGTCATTTTGAAATAAATATAGTGAGAGAGCTAAAGTTAATGCTTGAGTTAAAATTGAGAGATAAACTCCAGTTACTCTCGACCTGAATGCAAGCCACCCAAATATAAATGCAAGAATACCAGGTACTACAATAACCAAAATCAATTGTAAACCAAGACTATCTGCAAACATCCATATGGATGGTATTTCATAGCCACCGACAACTCCAAAAATCTGGTTTCCAATGGCATTTGATAATTCAGTTTCGGTTAATGGAAGCAACTCATTAATGGCAGCCTCCTGAACAATAATGGCTGTTCGCTCATACATTAGCCACATTCCAATCATGTAACCACCAAGTCCAAAAAAGGCGAAATGCCCTAGAGACAGAATTCCGCAATAACCCCATACCACATCCATTGCCAGAGCAATTATGCATAGACAAACAGTTTTGCCTAAAGTTTTGACAAAACTAGTAGATATTAATCCGTTTCCGTAAGGTTCACTAAAAAAAGTTATAAACAGAGAAAATATAACAACAACTATTGTAAAAATTAATGTGTGTCGAGCTAGTAAATCATTTATTGAATTAGTCATCAGCTGCTCTCCCTTTAAGGGCTACTATCCCTTTTGGTCTAAATTGTATAAATAAAATAATAAAGATGATCATATAAGTTTGCGCTGCGAGAGTATTAGATGGATTGAACCATTCTATAAATTTTTGAAGGAACCCGATTAGTGAGGCTCCCGCTAATGTGCCCCATATGTTGCCCACTCCTCCAACAACCACTGTCATAAAGCTCTGAACTATATATTCAGACCCGAGCTCAGATGTAACCTTAGAAAAAAGTCCAATAGCAATTCCTGCAATTCCTGCAATTCCTGAACCAAAGCCAAAAGTTAACATATTTATTCTTTCAGGATTAATTCCCATGTTGGAGGCCATCACTGGATTTTGGGTCACTGCACGAGTCTCCAATCCAAGTCTGGTACGATTCATTACAAAGAGCAACAAACCCAGAAATATTAGACTCAAAATAAATATCGCAATTCTTATATAACTGATCGATAGATCATCGCTCAGACTGAGCGATCCATCAAGCCACGATGGAGACGTAAGTGGTCTTGCTTGTGTTCCGAAAATATTCTTTGCAATTTGTTGTAATGCAATACTGATCCCGAAAGTGGCCAGTAATGTATCAAGTGGTTTACGATACAAATGACGTATAACGAGTCTTTCCATGATCACTCCAGCTATAAATGTAATTATAAATGCGAGGGGAAGTGCAACTAAAAGTGATAGTGTATGGTTACTTATAAATTGTTGAACAACATACCCCGTATAAGCACCCATCATGATAAATTCACCATGAGCCATATTAATTACTCTCATTACACCAAAAGTAATCGCTAAACCAATTGCTCCAAGAAAATAGATTGATGCAAGACTTAAACCATCAATAAGTAAGTCAATATATTTATAGATCTGAACTCTAAAATTTATACTAGCTAGAGTATTTAGTGCGGCATTTGTTACTTCAGAAGAAGTTTCATTGTAAATTGAATAAAATATAAATTTGTTTACTTCTTCATTAATTTTATTTTCAGAAATAAAAGGAGGTGCTAAATTATCTGCAACTAATTTATTATAGGCAGCAATGCGAGATTGTTCATTGTCTAGTGAACTAATAGAATATCCTCCAATAGTATCTCCGCTAATATTTTGTTCTAATATTTTCTTTAATTCGTCTTGGGTAATCCTTTTTTTATAAACTAGATTATCCGCATATAATTTGTCATATGCATCATTAATTGATATCTCAATATCTTCATTAAAAAAATTAGTTGTACCCGATGTTCCATTACTATTTTTGATTGTAAAACCAGGCACAATTACTCTAGCAATATTTTTATTATTAGGAAGAGAGATGCCGACTTTCACTTCTGAAGAATTGAGGAGTTGATTTAGAGAAGCCCTTATTTCGATCGCAGTATCGCCTTTAAAAGACTCGATTATTTCTAATTTTTTATCATTCGAGTCGGAGTACTTAACAATTGCAAATTTTAGCAATCGATCAATAACAGTTTTTAGTTCTGCATCTGACTCATTTATGTAAGCATCTTGTAACACTTCCAAGTGTTCAGGCCGGATATTTCTTTTTAAGCTTTCTATGCTTTTTTGTCGTACATTAATATCTGAATTAGATATTTGGTATTTTACTAAAATAGAGTCTATTTTTGCTCTTACTCCACTGTTGGGTTTAATCTTTTTGATTTCTTTTTTGCTGTAATTGCCGATCCTAGTAAGACCATCTATTTCTAAGGCGTCAAGTGACTCTTCATTTTCATTAACTATAACTACTTGTTTCGTATCTTTTATATAGTAGAGACTCTTCGATTTCCACAGTTCTAAAAATCTTGAAACAATTTCATCATCAAAACTTTGTATGTCTCTTAGTATAGAATCAACAGTTTTTGCTGAACTCTTAATTATATTTTCTGAATTTTCTATTAAGAATATATTGAATTCATCATGGTGAGCAACTGCTGGTAGATTTATAAAAAAAACATACAGAAAAATTATATAAAATTTAATTTTCATAATTTAAAAACGCCATAAAGAATATTAACTATTCTTTACAGCGTTTTATTTAGGTTAAAATTAGTAGTTAGACTTTAACTGAACACAGCTGCTGGTCGAAGTATTATACATCCCACAACCTAAGCTTTGCCAATCTGATGTTAAAACAGCTGACTCTACTAAGTGATCTGTCCATGCATCTCCTGGAACCTCGGTCGTTTGGCTAATTATATCAAACTGACCATCCTCAAGGATCTCACCTATTAAAACAGGTTTAGAGAGATGATGATTTGGGAGCATTTCAGCAGTTCCACCCGTGAGATTTGGAACTGTAATTCCATACATGGCTTCTCTAACTGCATCTACGTCAGTAGTTCCAGCTTTTTCCACTGCTTTTACATACATGTTAAATCCAATCACGTGCGCTTCCATCGGGTCATTAGTAACTCTTTCTGGTCCCATAGTGCTTTTCCAGTTTTTGATAAATGCTGTATTTAAGTCGGATTCAGCTGATTGAAAATAATTCCACGCAGCTAGGTGGCCAACCAAATTTGTTGTATCAAGTCCGGATAATTCCTCTTCACCAACTGAGAACGCGACAACTGGTATGTCTTCAGCGTTCACGCCTGCAGCTGCAAGTTCTTTGTAAAATCCAATGTTTGCATCACCGTTAATAGTTGAAATAACACCTACCTTCTTTCCATCAGCCCCAAGTGCTACAACATCAGCAACAATTTTCGACCAATCCGAGTGACCAAAAGGTGTGTAATTTACAAAAATATCAGATTCAGGAATTCCTTTATCAATCAAATATTGATTTAGAATTTTGTTTGTTGTTCTAGGATAAACATAGTCAGTTCCAAGTAATGCGAACTTTTCAATGCCTAGTTCTTCTAGATAGTAATCAGTAGCTGGTATAGCTTGTTGGTTTGGAGCAGCTCCGGTATAAAATACATTTTTTGAGCTTTCTTCACCCTCATATTGAACTGGATAAAAAAGTAATCCGTTAAGTTCTTCAATTACGGGTAATACAGACTTTCTAGACACAGAAGTCCAGCAGCCAAACATTACATCAACATCATTGACAGTTATTAGTTCTCGAGCTTTTTCGGCAAAAAGTGGCCAATCTGAAGCAGGATCAACAACTACTGCTTCCAGTTTTTTTCCGAGAATACCGCCCTTTTCATTTTGTTCATCGATCAACATTAACATTGTATCTTTTAACGTTGTCTCTGAAATTGCCATCGTACCCGACAGCGAGTGTAATATGCCAACTTTGATAGTATCTGCATACGCAGTGATACTAAAAAAGAAAAATGACATAACAACTATAATTTTCTTGATCATTATTCGTCCTTTCATTTTTTTAACTGATACATAATTTCTTAAAAAAATTAGTGATACGAATCTTTACACTTGCCAACATGACATCTTCAAAAAAAAAATTTAAACCTAATTTTTATATTACTAATTAGTATCTGTAATTTTAGTGATAAAAATAAATGACAATTATTTGTCAACTTGAAATTAAAACACTATGATAATTTCATGAAAGTAAATCTTCAAAAATCTTTAGGCACAATTGATGCAGAGTTTATAAATAATGATGTTGAAAGATTATATCAGCAAGGATGCCTTAAAGCTTTACTACCTCAATCCTACTCTAGTTTGTCTCAAATAGTTTTAGTTAATACATCTGGGGGTGTAACAAGTGGAGATAAGTTTAATATCAATATAGATTTACACAATACACATATGCTCACTACAAGTCAGGCTGCTGAGAAGGTATACAGTGGTTATGGAGATGCGGCTGAACTTAAATATACGATTAACATTGATAATAGTACTCTTTTTTGGATACCAAATGAAACAATCCTCTTTGATAACTGCAACCTAAGACGTCAAATTGATATCAATCTTTTGAATAATTCAAATTTATTTTTCACTGAAACAGTTGTTTATGGAAGATCAGCAATGAATGAGTCGATTGAAAAAGGTTACTACTCTGATCGATGGAAAATATTTAATGATAATAAAATTGCTCACCTTGAAATCAATGGCTTTGAAGATAATATAAAAATAATGCGGAAAAGTAAATTTATGCTTAATGATAATATTGCAATTAATACAATAATAATACTCGGTTCAGAGATGAATAAATTTTATACTGTATTAAAAGATAATATACATGATGAAAAAAGTATAACTACTGGTATTTCAGAGTGGGATGGTAAGATAGTAATAAGAAGTATTTCATCTAATAACTATTATTTAAAAAAATTTACAAAAAATATCGTATCAATCATGATGAATGGTAAAATTCCTTACATGTGGGGTGCTGCGTGAAGCTTTCTCCAAGAGAGATTGATAAAATGATGGTCAGCATGGCTGCAATAGTCGCTCGAAAGAGGTTAGACCGTGGCGTTAAATTAAATTACCCTGAAGCCGTATCAATTATTTCTGATTATGTTGTTGAAGGTGCAAGAGACGGCAAATCTGTAGCTGAATTAATGGAAAGTGCAGCACATGTATTGAAAAAAGATGACTGTATGGAAGGAGTTGCTGAAATGATTGCCGAAGTGCAGACAGAAGCAACTTTTCCAGATGGAACAAAGTTAGTCACGGTACATAAACCCATAAGGTAAGAATTATATGATTCCAGGAGAAATAATTACAAGTGACAGTGAAATAATTTTAAATAAAGATTTAGTGAGTTTGACAATGAAAGTCTCCAACACTGGTGATCGTCCAATTCAAGTCGGTAGCCACTATCATTTTGCTGAAGTAAATGAAAGTCTTGAATTTGATAGAAAGAAATCTTTAGGCATGAGACTAAATATTTCATCTGGAACGGCAGTAAGGTTTGAACCTGGGCAAACAAGAGATGTTGAGCTTATAGAAATACAGGGACTAAAAAAAATATTTGGGTTTAATAAAAAAGTCATGGGAAAAATTAAATGAAAAAAATTCCAAGACAATCTTATGCAGCTATGTATGGGCCCACAACAGGCGATAAAGTAAGGTTAGCTGATACTGAACTTTTCATAGAGGTTGAAAAAGACCTCACAGTCTACGGTGAGGAAGTCAAGTTTGGTGGCGGCAAAGTTATTCGCGATGGCATGGGACAGTCTCAGGTTTCAAGAAGTGATGGAGCCGTAGACACAGTTATTACAAATGCTCTGATTCTAGATGTCACCGGGATATATAAAGCAGATATTGGACTAAAGAACGGAAATATTGACCATATTGGAAAAGCTGGCAACCCTGATACACAACCCGGTGTGGATATTATAATTGGTCCAGGTACTGAAGTTATTGCAGGTGAAGGTAAAATTGTAACGGCGGGCGGCTTTGACAGTCATATACATTTCATATGTCCTCAGCAAATTGATGACGCCTTACATTCTGGCATTACTACGATGCTGGGTGGAGGTACTGGACCTGCACATGGAACATTAGCAACTACTTGCACGCCGGGGCCATGGCACATCGGCAGAATGCTTCAATCATCTGATGCTTTCTCGATGAATTTAGCCTATGCAGGCAAAGGAAATTCTTCGTTGCCTTCTGGTTTAGAGGAACAAGTTCTTGGTGGAGCAGCTGCTCTCAAACTTCATGAGGACTGGGGCTCTACTCCTGGTGCAATTGATAATTGTTTAAATGTTGCTGATAAATTCGACGTTCAGGTCATGATACATACTGATACGCTCAATGAAAGCGGCTTTGTAGAAAATACAATTAATGCAATTAATAAAAGAACCATTCACACATTTCATACTGAGGGTGCAGGTGGTGGACACGCGCCTGATATAATAAAAATTTGCGGTGAACCCTATGTTTTGCCATCTTCAACTAATCCGACACGACCATTTACTGTTAACACTGTTGAAGAGCATTTAGATATGCTGATGGTTTGCCATCACCTTGATAAATCAATACCTGAAGACGTAGCATTTGCTGAGAGTAGAATACGGAGAGAAACGATGGCTGCTGAAGACATATTACACGATATGGGTGCTTTCTCAATCATCGCATCCGACAGTCAAGCTATGGGACGTGTTGGTGAGGTTATTATCAGAACATGGCAAACAGCTCATAAAATGAAAGTCCAACGAGGAAGACTGTCTGAAGAGCATGGCGATAATGATAATTTAAGAGTCAAACGATACCTTGCAAAATATACAATAAATCCGTCAATTGCTCATGGAATTTCTTCCTATGTTGGCAGTCTCGAAAAAAATAAAAGAGCTGATATCGTTATCTGGGACCCAGCTTTCTTTGGTGTTAAGCCTGAGATTGTAATAATGGGTGGAAGTATTGCCTGCGCTCAAATGGGCGATCCAAACGCATCGATTCCGACTCCCCAACCTGTATATACCCGCCCAATGTTTGGAAGTTATGGAAGATCGCTTGAGAACTCATCGGTAACTTTTGTCAGCAAGAGTTCTCTGGAGGCTGGCAGCCTTAATCATCTCAATATACAAAAAAGTATGCTGCCGGTAAGCAATACAAGGTCAATTTCGAAAAAAGATATGGTTTTAAATGATGTTTGTCCAACTATAGATGTAAATCCTGAAACATATGAGGTTAGGGCAAATGGAGAAATTATAACATGTGAACCAGCGAAAGAACTGCCAATGGCACAAAGATATTTTATGTACTGATTATGGAAATTTGTAATCTAATATTAAGTAACTGTGATTCCTCTGAAGAGATTGATACAATTTCGCTATCTTATGAGGAGAGATTCATGCGACGCAAAAAGTTAGTTTCTGACAAAGGTCATGAATTTCTTGTTGATCTTGAAGAGATGAAATCAGTCCTGACTAATCAAGCATTCAAACTTGAGAGTGGAAAATTAATTACTATAAAATCAAAAAAGGAAAATTTAATTGAGATCAAGTCAGAAGATTTAAATAAATTAATATGGCATATTGGGAATAGACATATCCCCTGTCAGATTGAAGCTACAAGAATTCTAATACAAAATGACCATATAATTGAGGATATGGTGAGAAGACTTGGGGGGCAGACAAAATCTGTGATTGAACAATTTAATCCTGAAGGAGGGGCTTACGGTATGGGAAGAACGCATGGTCATAAGCATTAAAAATAAAAGCTTATTAGATTTAAAATCTCATCAAATTTTACATCTTTGGTTTTCGTCTTCATTTCCTATTGGTTCATACGCATATTCGCATGGTCTCGAGGCCTTAATTGATGACAAGCTTATCAAAAATAAAAATGACGTATTGGAATTTATTAAAAGTATTCTCTTTGAGGGAACATGCAGAAATGAGTATATCTTTATCAAGGCTACCTATGATGGAATTAATGTAAATGATTTAGTGCTTGCAAGTTGCTCATCCAAGGAACGTCGGCTTGAAACACTCAAAATGGGTGACGCCTTCCGAAAAATTATGTCTGAGAGTTGGGACTATACAATAAATAATGAAACCGCTTTTCCAATGTGTGTTGCTCAAGCAGGAATTCAATTTCATATTGCTTTTGATGATTTGGTTGATTTTTATATTCAATCATTCATATCAAACTTAATTAATATGTGCGTTAAACATATACCTTTAAGTCAAAAAGATGGTCAAGATTGTATGGTGTCATTTCTTGGAATGATGAAAAGATTTCATAATACGATGAAAGACTATAGCTTAGACGATTTACGCAGTTCAATGTTTTGTGCGGATATTTACAGTATGAAACACGAAAATCTTACATCCAGAATTTATGTCACATGAATAATTTTCGAGGTCCATTAAAAATTGGTATCGGCGGCCCTGTAGGTGCAGGTAAAACAAGTCTTACTGAGGCTTTGTGCAAAAATTTATCTAAAAATATTTCAATGGCAGTTATATCGAATGATATTTATACAATCGAGGATGCCGAGTATTTAATGAGAGCTCAAGTTTTACCAATTGAGAGAATTAAAGGCGTCGAAACAGGTGGATGCCCTCATACCGCAATTCGAGAAGATGCTTCGATTAACCTCTTGGCTGTAGAAGAAATGAAACAAAAATTTCCTGATTTACAGTTGCTATTAATTGAGTCAGGTGGAGATAATTTGGCTGCAACGTTTAGTCCGGAGTTGGTAGATTTATCAATCTATGTGATTGATGTAGGAATGGGAGGTGATATTCCTCGTAAAGGTGGACCAGCAATAAAAAAATCTGATTTACTAATCATCAATAAAACTGATTTAGCAAATCATGTAAATGTTGATTTAGATCAAATGAAATTAGATGTTGAAACTGCCCGATCAGGCATGCCTTATATATTTGGTGAAATGAAGAATAATAAGGGTATAGAAAATATTGCTGAATTTCTCAAAACTGAGGGCGGTCTTGAAATAAACTAAAACCCACTTTCCTGAATGAGTATTGAGGTAGTAGCATTAAATATATTTTGAAAAATATTATAATTTTCAGAATCTATTTTAACAAATCCAGCTGTCTGCCATTGTAAATCTTTTGAATTTTCTAAGGAAGTGAAATTTAATTGATATAAAGCATTTTCAGGTCTAAGAACTTGTTTTTCTCCTTGTATTTCTCTTGAAGCAATTGTACCCCCATATGTTGAAGTCAGAGCTAAATAAGGCAACTCATCAGTGGAAGTTTTATTCGCAGATACTAAGTCAACTTTGACTTTTGCGAATTCATTATTTTTTGCGTGGAAGTAACCGCTTGAAACTTTTTTAAGTTTATCAAGATCTGTCTCACTAACAAAAGCTATCACTTGCACTTCTTCTGACTGAACTATTGAAAATAGTTTGTCTTTTTTATTTACCCATTGATTGGCTTTAAGACTTATCAAATCTTTTACCATACCGTCTGATGGTGCGTAAATTGATAAAGCTTTATTTTCTTCTTTCAATGAATTCAGAATTTCAATCTCTTTTTGTAATTCGTTCTCAAGTATTAATAGATTGCTAAGATCAAGTTCTGATCCCACTCTACGATCAAGTTTTTGCTGTATCATTTTCACGCGGTCAATTGCTTTTTCGACTTTATTAGAAATCAATGGGTTCGCCATAACAACTAGCAAATCACCTTCAGCTACGTATTGATCATGCGAAACAAACACCTTCCTTATCTTTGAATCTTCAGAGGCAAAAATATCAAGAACAACACCTTCTTCAATAACAGCTGGCAAGCTAAGGGATGTACGCCATGGAACAAGCATAGCAAACATAAACACTGCAAATAAGATGATTGACCTCATAGAAGATCTATTGAATTTCATAGATTTTCTAAGCTTCCACCATTGAATAACTTCTCTGGCGATCGGCAATAAAATGAACCATACAATTTCTATTACAAATAAAATAATTCCTAATATTTTAAATGTTAAATAGTAAACTAATAATGCAATACCAATAAAAATGAAGAAACGATAAATCCACGTAGCCCATGCATAAATTATGAAAGTCCACCTTCTGTTAGCGATCAACTGTTCAGGTGGTTGAAATTTAAAACCAAAGAGCCACTCTCTTATCTGCCATCGACCCAATGCAAATGACCGTGGTTGCAAATTTTCAGCTTTAAGAAAGTCTGATAACACATAATATCCATCAAACCTCATGAAAGGACTTATATTTATTAATAAAGATGAGATCCAGCTTGATGTAGCAATGAAAAATGCTGCACTTTTCATGATGCCCTCAGGAAATACAGCCCACGCAAATGTAGCAATCAAAGCTAGGTGTAGTTCAGTTAACACGCCTGCAAAATTTATTAGTAAACGCTTTCTGTGATCAGTGAGTTTCCAGGCATCGGATGTATCCGTATACAGAAATGGAAAAAAAACCAACATAGCTAAGCCAATTGATGAAACCTTACACTTATAGTATGTAGCTACGTACGCATGACCCAACTCATGTAATGCTTTTACAAAAACAATTGTAATTCCAAATAAGATCAGACCATTAATGTTGTAGAAATATGAAAAGGTTGAAAGGAATTTCTCATAATTAGTTATTGTCAAAAATATTCCAATTAAACCTAGACCATAAATAATCCGTCTGATTGTCAATGAGCTCAAGAACAAGGCAATAGGTAAACTTCTTTGAAGCCAAGTACCAGGTCTTACCAAAGGTATTTTGAAAAATAGATAATTGTGAATAAGTTTAAGCAACCAATGTTTATTGGTCTTGTTTTTTTGAACTACTAAAGATTTAACTTCTTCACTTGTTTTTTTGATCGTTAAATTATTTTGATCAAGAAAATTTATGAACTCACTTATTTCTTCTTTAGTTACTAATAATTTGGTTTCATTAATTTTTTTTATAAAATCTTCTAATTGAGATCCACTTGACCAATTATTTAAGAGATCAAAAGCATTTTTGTTTATCGAAAAATATTTATTTCTCAAAGAGTCATACAGAAGCCATGAGGAAGAGCCGTCCTCTTTTTTGGGGCCCTCACTCAATTTTAAATCTTGTCTAAGATAAGGAACAATCATTTATAATCCTAAAAACTGTCTCGTGAGATTTATAGGAACACGGAATATGTAATAAAAAATACTTGTCTTTTCGCCATAAATCTTAGCAGTACCGCGTAAACCTATCCTTGGAACCTCACCTTGATTGTTATGATAATTAGCAACGATCTTATAAGCTAAAATATTCTCAGATGTAAGTGCAGGTTTATATGAAGTACGCAATACTTTACCATCTAAAGAATTGAGAGGGTCACTATCTAAAAAAACTTTTACTCTGGCTTCTTTTTTTATCAAAAGTGAGTCTTTAGTGGGTAAGAAGATTTGAAATTCAATTTGTTCAGGATTAGCTATGGTTAATATTTTTTCTCCAATGTTAACTGGCCTCCCCTGCCAATCAGTAAAGTCTTCAACAACAGCTATGCCTTCCCTATCTGCAGAGATGATTGAGTATTTCAATTGTTCTTCAGCATATGCTGCTTCTTTTTTTCTCAAGCCTACTTCTGTTGAGAGCTCAACTAAACGAGCTTTGTCATCTGAATTTGTAAATGATGACTGCTTGATGCGTAAAAGCTCTGCTTCTGATACTTCAAGCTCTTGTAGCGCAATTTCATACTGGTTTTTAAAATTTAAATCATCCAATTTGACAAGTTCTGTCCCTGGCTTTACGTTTTCATTAGTCTTAACTAAAACTTCTTTTACCACTCCATTTACAGGTGAAGTCACAATGGTTGGATCTTTTGCAACTACTTCAACGGGCGCTAACGCTGTCATACTAATTGGAAAAAACATTACTGCCGTTACAGTAGCAATCACTGCCCATTTAATCCATCCAGTAAATAAACGGTTGATATTTGAAATGATTGTATTTTTTGACCTGAACGAGTTGAGTGCATGACTAAAAGTTTCTGAAATATGAAGTAAAAGATCTTTTTCAGAGGTGCTGATAACTTCAGATCTAACCATGACTAGATACCCAACATTTTTTTCAATTCGCGAACGTAGAGGAATGCATATTAAATGTTTAGGAAAATTATCAGGAGTAATAAGATTTAAGTCTTTTATCAAAGGATCGTTGAGATTAAGTTCTGAAATATCATCAAAGCTGACCAGATCTTTTTTATTTATTAATGTTTCAACAAAAGTAACCGTTGGCGCTGTACTATCGATGATTGATAGGTCAGAAATAGTATGTACTTTTAATTGATTTAGGCTTGATCTATGAAGAAGGAATAAAAAATTATAATCAACTATACTTCGCAGTTCATTAGCGCAAATGAAAGCAAGCTCAGTTTCAGTTTCTGCATTACGAAACTTTTTCTCAAGTGTTATAAGTCGCGCAATTTTTATAGAGGAATTATCATTCAAAATGTTGCCGTCCCACTCATTCCAGGAAGTAATGTTTCATAATTTTCATCAAATTTTGCAGTAGCATCAATAGTTTGACTTACTGGATCAATATTCGCCCCCAACGTATTCACTGTAGCACTATATTTTAAACCATTTTCATCAATTAAAATGGTTAATGGATGTCCCTCAGACAACCATGACAACCATTTACTTGAGATCATAAGTTTTGCTTCCAATATTCCAGACCCAATGATTTGTATCATCGGTTGTTGTCTTTCAATGCTTTCATATTCATTTACAAACACTTTGGACATTGTTCCATCATATGGAGCACGTATAATGCAACGATCTGTATTAAGCTGGGCAATTTTCAACTCTGACTTAGCTCTGTCTACTGCAATTTGTGACAATTGAACTTCATACGCACCAATGGACCTCATAGTTGCGAGTTCTTGGTTGCTCTTCAAGGTTACAATGGCACCTTCTAACTCTGCTTGGACAACATTTTTTTGGGCTTCAAAAAAAGAACAGTCCAACTTAATTAAAACATCTGATTTTTTAAAATTCGTACCTTCTGCAAATGGAATAGACTCAACTTTTGAGGCAAGTTCACTTGATATTGTTGCCTCTTCAGTTGCCGTTACCAAAACACGTGTTGAATATTCTTCAGCTAATAAATTAAATGGAAAAAATATACAGCAAGCAATAACTGCAAATGTTACAATATTGTTCATATGGTTTTTATTAGCTTACTAGAGATATAATCTTTTCGCCATAGCTATCCGCTCTCTTGGCATGTAGCTTTAATTGCTCATCAAGTGGAATAAAAGAAATTTCGTCTTCTGACGCTGAATTTTCATCATCTGTCTCAGCACCCGTTATTTCATTAAGATCAATCTCAACTTCAATAACTCTCTCTTTTCCGTCTTCATCTTCAGCAATAATCTTTAGTTCAAGAACCTGCAGACTATCGGTAAAGAATGTTGGGGCAGCTGATCCTGTTCGACCTTTAGATGGGTCGGCTGCTATTTTTCCTGTTTGAGGATCAATCGTAATCCAATCTGGAAGTACACCGCCACCTTTTAGCTCAGCTTTATACATTTTTACATTCGATTGATTATCGTCAATAATGTCTAGAGTATACATGCCAGAATCCATTTGTAGGCTGCTCAACTTCATTGTTCCTTCAAAGTCTGTTTGAGCATTTAAATTATTATTAGCTGCTTTATTGCTTGAATTACTACTTTCTCGTATCAAATTAACGTTTGCATCATTATCAACGATAACACTTGTCTGATCAGAAAGACCTCTAATGAATTCTTTATCACCCTTTATCTTTGCTTTATCCAAGACAATGTTAATGTCTCGTGTATTTCCATCCTTATCAAGCGCTACCAATTGGACCTCAACTGCATTAACACCTTCTGGCATATCAGCTATTGTTTCTCCAGTTTCAGGATTGACTTTGATCCATTCTGGCAATGCCTCACCGTTAGAGAGCTGACCAGAATACAATTCAACATTTTTTTGATTATCATCATTTAGTTTTACACCTATTTTTAGATCAGACTCTGTGTCCCCAGAAACTTCATTTGCAACAGCGTCCATTAATCTCAATCCACCATTAAATTTTAATGGTTTTGATAGAGATGCGGTATCAGCAATTGAAACTGTATCTAGTGAAAATCCATCATCAGTTATTCCTATATTATCAGTAATTGTTTCTTTTAATGCCGCTAAATAGTCTTTCTTTGGTTTAATGACTTCTGGTTCAGAAGGTGGCAGTAAATCTTCATTTGTTTCTTTTTCAATCATTTCTCCTGGCTTAGCTTTCACGGTAATTGTGAATGTATGATCTGCATAAAGGCCTTCTCCATCAATTGCTCTAATTGTTATTGAATATGTTCCAGGTGTACTAATGGATCCATGAATTTTATTTTGTTTCAATCTTAATCCTTCTGGCAGGCTTATTTCTGTTCCATCTTCAGGATCAATAATCTTATATTCTGCGATATCATAAATACCTGTGTCTGGATCATCAAAAATCTGTTTGTGCTTTATAATGATTGGCACGCCTGTAACCGTATTTGGATCTCGGACAGGGTATAAGACTTCAGGTGGATCATTTTTACCTGTAACCGTGATAGCGATTTGAGCTTCAACTGAAGACTCGCCATCAGTTGCCGTATATGTAAAATATTCTGTCTCAGTTTCGCCTGGATTTAAGGTCTTTGCATTGTTAGCTTGATAGACGTAGCTTCCGTCAGAATAAATTGTTAAATCACCATATGTTCCGGACAATGGCTTTCCTATGGTTCCCGAAGTTCCTGTTCCAGTTTCTTCTCCTGTTCTAATAGTATCTACTGAAATACTGTCGCCATCGGGGTCTATATCATTTATCAAAACCCCTGAAGTTGCTTCTATAATTGTTTGTGCACCTGCATCTACCGCCAAAACATCATCAGTTGGAATAGGTGGATCACTAATACCATTTACAGTAATTGAAAGTAGTCCTGTTGTAGTTCTTGAGCCATCGGATACGGTATAATTAAAATGCTCAATTACACTTTGTCCACGACCTAGGTTATTGATTGAATCTTGGTCAGCAACATACTTATAGCTACCGTCTGCCTGTAGCGTTAATGTACCGTATTCGCCTACCAGTGGTTGTCCTACGGTTCCAGCATCACCCCCACCTTTGTTATTACCTTTTCTAATTTCTGTAATTGTTAATGTATCGTTATCAGCATCGGTATCATCAATAGCTAAATCAAATGTAGAGCCATTTGCTCTATCTATAGTTGCATCTCTATTTACAGTGTCAGTATCGTCTACCGCAACCGGATTGTTATCATTGATACCTGTAACAGTAAATGAAAGTTCAGCAGTAGAAGTGTCAATTCCATCACTAACTGTATAGGTGAATGTATCTGTACCCGTTTGACCTGTGGTAAGTTGATCTGATTTATCTTGGTCAGCAGCATAGGTATATGAACCGTCTGCATTAACAGTGAGTGTTCCAAATTCACCAGTTAGCGCCACACCTACCGTCCCATCAGTTCCTGTTCCATCTTTTGGACCAGTTCTTATGTCTGTAATTGTAAGACTTCCACTTACATCATCTGTATCAACATCGGTATCATCATGGTCCAGTTCTTGATCGTCACTGATTAATCTTGTTACTGTACCGTCCTCATCAACACTATCTGTATCGTCAACTGCTACAATTGCATCGTTAGCTCCATTTATCGTAAATGTAAGTGTTGCAGTAGATGAGTTTTTGTCATCATCATCTTTTACAGTATATGTAAATACTTCAGTAACAGTATCACCTGCATCCAAAGCTTCTGCTGCAGCTGTGTCTGGCGTGTAAGTATAACTTCCATCAGGTGCAATGGTTAGAGTACCATATGTTCCTAAGACACCTTGACCTGCTGTACCTGAGTTACCTGTATCATTCGATGAAATATTTGTAACTGCAAGACTTTCTTGATCTCCACCGGTATCGTTAGCGAGAACCCCGCTTAATGCATTTTTACTAACTTCTACATTCTCACTCACTGTAGCTGTATCAGCTGAACCAATGGGTCCCTTACCAGTTACTGTAATAGTCAGAGTTGCCGTAGCAGTAGCTCCCTCATTATCTGTGACTGTATAAGTAAATACATCATTTGCCGTTGCGTTATGTGCCAGTGCATCTGCAGCTGCTTTGTCAGCAGTATAAGAATAACTACCATCAGCATTCAGGGTCAAGGTACCATAGGTTCCATCTGTTGTTCCATCAACTGAGCCCGCTGATGCGCCGGTAATTGCAGTCACCGTCATGCTTGAACCCGTGTCAGCGTCGCTATCGTTTGAGAGTACTCCTGTTCCAACATTTTTTGATGCTGTAGCATCTTCATCAACGGCATTCGTATCATTGCTTGCGCTTGGAGCGTCATTCACTCCTAAAATAGTAAAGGTTATGGTCGCAGTATCCGTTCCACCATTGTCATCATCGACTGTGTAAGTGAAAACATCAGTTGCAGTAGTATCTTTTGCTATCGAGTTTGCATTGTTTGCATTGTAGGTATAGCTACCATCACTTTGAATAGTTAATGTTCCGTATGTTCCTGTTGCGCCACTAGGGCCAACTGATCCTCCCGAGATATCTGAAACAGTAAGTGTGTGACCATCAGCGTCGGTGTCGTTATTTAGTACATCCCCCGTATTGTCCCCACTTTCATTATTATTATTACTGTCAGTTCCGGTAACCCCATTAGAACCATTGGTAACTGTCAATGTTTGATCTTCTAAGATGTATCCCGTTCCAGCGTTACCGTCAGCATCAGCAACAGGTGGGTTGTTGTTTGAACCAGTAATTATGATTGTTAGTGTCGCAGTATCTGTATCATTTGGACTGCTCGCATGATCACGAACTGTATAAGTAAAGACATCAGTTGTTGTAGCGAGATTTGCTAAATTTGTAGATCCACTTTGATCCGCTATATAGGTGTAAGAACCATTTGCATCGACTGTTAATCTACCTTTTGATGTCGTAATTTCTTGACCAGGGTTATAATCATCAGAACCATGTCTGATATTGGTAATAATAAAGCTACCTGATACATCATCACCATCAGGGTCAGTATCGTCGTGATCGAGCTCTTCTGTAGTACTTTCACTTCGATTAATTGTCGATCCAGCAGTAACAGCATCAGTGTCCGCAACTGCAGTAATAGGATCATTTGCTCCAGTTACTGTTATTGTTAATGTCGCAGTACTTGAGTTTTTGTTATCATCATCCTTTACCGTGTAAGTGAAAACATCATCAACAGTTTCACCTGGATCAAGAGCATCGTTAGTCGCTGCATAAGAATAAGTACCATCTGCATTCATTGAAAGTGTACCGTGAGTACCGGTTGTGTCACCGTCAACTGTTCCTGCTGATGCACCAGTTATTGCAGTTACTTCAAGACTTTCTTGGTCAAATGATGCGTTATCATCATCGTTTGCGAGAACTCCATTTGTGGCAGCATTATTGTTGGTTACTGTTGCATTTTCAGCAACAGACGCTGTGTCCGCTACACCTTGGGGACCAATACCTTTTACTGTAATTGTAAGAGTAGCGTTACTCGTATCGCCAGCTCCATCACTTACAGTATATGTAAAGACATCAGTTTGAACTGCACCTGCTGCAAGTCCATCCGCGCCACTCTTATCTGCAACATATGTATATCTACCGGTTGAATATAAAGTGAGGGTACCGTAAGTTCCATTCACGCCTGATCCTAATGATCCACCTTGTATTGCAGAAACAACAAGAGTTGCACTCGCATCTGCGTCAGTATCATTAAGTAAAACATCGCCTGTAGTATCACCACTTTCATTATTATTGTTGCTGTCTGTTCCTGTCACAGCAGAACCACCATCTGACACAGTCAACGTTCCATCCTCATTGATATAACCAGTATCACTGATAGCAACCGGGTTATCATCCTGACCAGTAATTGAAATGGTAAGTGTTGCGGTAGATGAATTTTTGTCATCATCATCTTTGACTGTATACGTGAAGGCATCAGTAGCAGGATCATTTTCATCTAACGCTTCAGCAGCAGCTGTGTTTGGCGTATATGTATAAGTACCATCAGCTGCCATAGTAAGCGTACCATAAGTACCAAGCACACCTTGGGTTGCACTACCACTGTTTCCTGTGGAGTCGGAACTGATATTCGTAACAGCTAAACTCTCGCTGTCATAAGCCGCATTGTCATCATCATTTGCCAGAACGCCAGTAGACGATGCGTTGTTAGCATTGAGCAAGACGTTTTCATTTACAGAAGCTGTATCATTGACTCCTAGTGGTCCTATCCCTGTGACTGTGATGACCAAATTTACCGTGCTCGTTGCGGTACCATCACTAACAGTGTAAGCAAATGTATCTGTTGCGGTATCATCTCTAGCAAGTGCGTCTGCAGCACTTTGATCAGCAATATAGGTATAAGAACCATCTGCATCTAAATTTAATGTACCATACGTACCGGTAACATTTGAATTAATATTACTAGACTGTCCTTGGACTGCTGACACTACTAAGCTTGCGCCTGCGTCTGCGTCGGTATCGTTTGCTAAAACACCACTTCCTGCGCTGACTGTGAGCTGTTTATCTTCGTCAACCGCTCCAGCATCAGCTGCTCCAACTGGCGCATCATTTTGACCTCTGACTTTCACCTCAATTATTGCAGTATCTTCTCCGCCATTACCATCGCTGATGGTATAGTTGAAATAATCAGAGACAACTTCATTTGCATCAAGAGCTTCAGCATTATTAGCGTCGTATTGCCATCCTCCTGCCGAATATAATTTAAGTTTTCCATACTGGCCCGGTAAATATGTTCCACCAACACTGCCAGCGGTACCGTTTCCTTCACTATTTCCAGTTCGAAAGGAAGTGACTGTTAAATTATCACCATCAGGGTCGTTATCGTAATGTGATGTACTGGAGGTTCTGATCAAATCTCCTGTGTATTCACCACTTGAGTCAGGAGTAGTATCATTAGCATCAACATCTCCAGTAACATTTAAAATTACGCCCTCATTAATATATCCAACATCATCTCGTGCGGTAGGATTCTGATTTGTAGCAGCTACTCTGGTGACCACTCTCACGAAGTCACCTTTTAGCCCGTTATCTGTAGCCATGGTTAAAACTTTATTGGATCCTGTTACAGTAAAGGCATCTTGTGAACCCATAGTACCAGGAGGTGATCCATCTACCAGATACTCTAAATCCCTCATCTGCACTTTTTTTGAACCAGTTGTTAGAGGATAGATACCATCACTCATATCATATCCAGATTTTGCTATAGTATTTTCTGGGGTGGTAAAAATACCAAGAATTTCGTTATCAAACGTTATAATACCTCTATCATCTTCGGCTCTCCTATTTACATTGTCATTTAGAAAGACCATATAAACATTAACAGCGCCATCATTGTCAGGATCGTGACTTGATGAAGCCACTGCGTAATCAAAAACCAAATTACTCCCAGTTGTCACATTACCTCTTTCAAGCGTAACGATGTATCTAGTTCCGCCTGAGTCTGTTTGACCTCCAGTGTTATTATTATAGTTTCCGCCACCTGCCATGAAATTCATACCTGAAGTATGTAATTCAACAGCATTTTGGGTTGCTGTTACGCCGTTGTCTAGGGCATATTGATAGCCTACAACTGAAACATTCTCAGTTTCAATAATGCCTGTATGTTTCTCTAAGTCCCAATCCCCACCTTTTCCAGTAATGTCATCTGAAGCCGCTACATCAGCATCTGTGATGTCTGCAATCTGTTTGATTAGGATCTCACCACTTTGATCTGCTGCAACGTTACAACCATAAAATAAAATGTCTCCGTTTCCTGAGAGACTGGTTCCAATCTCTTGGAGAATATTTTCATAAGCATTTAATGTGTCACTGTTTAATACAGCTGTACCAAATGCAATCTGTCCTAAACTTCCGTGACCAATGACGTGAACCGCATCAATATTTTCTTGAGACGATAAAATATTTTGCATGGTAACAAATCCATCTTGATCACTTTGTATGACATGCACTTTAGTATTTTTATCAAAACTGTTGATTAGGGTTTCAATATCTTCAACCGTACTATCAATAAATACAATCTGTCTTGATTTTGCACTTTGAGATGATGCATCTACATTTACAAAAGGTAACTTTGTGTCTTTATCAACTTTGAAGTGATCGGCTTTAGATGACTTATCATTATCTGGTTTTTGAAACTGAGCTAAATCATCAACCACATCAATTGCCGTTGCTACTGCAGCACCGTCCAGCATGAGACGGGGTTCCAGGGCCTGAATAAGTTTATTGCTCATTTTTATATATAATTTCTCACGCCTTCATGATTATTGGTATTTAGCCTTTTCTTTATACATTACTAAAATTGTAAGGGTAATATCATAAGCTTGAATAACCCATTTTGGGCATATTATTTTTAGAGTTTTCAGCCATTTGTCTATATTCCCTTCTTACAATTGCTAGTAAACTTATATCCTGAATTGATGAGACAAATTAGTACAAAAATTATTTTATTTTGCCTATGTATTGCACTTAGCGCCTGTGCTCGAACACCGAATGTTATTGACGCAGAAAAATTAAATATAAGTGTTCAAAAAGATCTATCGTTGCTTGCAGTTGACGCACCTCTTGAAAACATAGACCTGCACACCGCAATTGCTATTGGTATTAAAAACAACCGAGACTTAAGAATAAGTGTTATGGAGTCGGCATTGGCACAAAGACAAAGTGATCTTCAACGATTTGATATGCTGCCTGATATTGCGCTCAATGCAGGTTACTCTGAGTTTAATGAATTGCAACCATCAACAAGCGTGAGTGTTGAAAATGATACGGGAGACGCACCGGCATTAGATGGAACACAGTCTTATACGATTTCAAGAGATAAGGGTTTGGAAACTAGAAACATTGAATTTACATGGAATGCACTTGACTTTGGTTTATCCTACATTCGCGCAGGACAACAAGCAGATCGCTACTTAATTGCAAAAGAACTTGAGCGAAAGGCAACTCAAAATATTACACGAGACATCATTCGTGCTTACTGGAAAGCACAAGCTTCAGAAAATCTCTTAAAAAAATTGAATCCACTTCTTGATAGAGTTGAAAGTGCTCTTGCAGATTCAAAATATATTGAAGAATTGCTCATATCCGCACCTATGGACTCGTTACTTTATCAAAAGGAACTGCTTGATGTACAAAGAACATTACAAACTCAGCAGCGTGCACTTATAAATTCTAAAAATGAGCTTGCAATACTTATGGGATTACTCCCAGGACAAAAGTTTAGCCTATCAAGTGACGACACTTACCTCACCAACATAAATATGCGCATAGAAACAATGGAAGAGATGGCTCTAGTTTCAAGGCCTGAACTCATGGAAAGTCGATATCAAAAAAGGATTACCAGTAAGGATACCAAAGCGGCAATTTTAGGTTTGATCCCTAGTATAAAATTCAATGCTACGTATGGATATTCTGATAATGAATATTTATTGAACCAAGATACAACAGAATACGGAGCGTCAATTGGTGCTAATCTTTTTAACGTATTTTCCTTAAGCGCAGTAAGAAAATCATCAGAAGCAAGTAAAGATTTAATTGCAGAACGTCATCTTGCAATAGCTATGACAGTACTTTCTCAAGTGCACCTCTCAAATATAAATTATGCCCTGGCCATTGAAGAATATGATACCGCACAAAGATACTTAGATGTCGCACAAAGGATAAGTAAACAAGTTCAAAATGCTCAAAAGGTCTCCAGATTTGGTGAACTTGAAGTTATTCGAGAAGAAGCGAGTTTACTCGTTGCGGAACTCAGACGAGATCTAGCATTCTCTGAAATGCAGCATAGTATCGGTCAAATCTATGCATCAATAGGAAAAGATATTCTTCCTAATAATCATCAAAATTTATCTATTGAGGATGTGAGCAAAAATATTGAAACCAATCTTTCCGAATGGGGAGAAGTTTACCAAGCAGCTGTAAATCTTCCTATCAGTGAGCAAGATCCCATGCTCCTGATTATAAATGATCCAATCAATACACAGCAAACGAGTAATAAATTTCAAATTTCTGATAATACATTTGCTATAAGTGGGCCAGGTAAATTACGTTTTCAAGCTACACAAGAAGATGGAACTCCTTTGCCCAGATGGCTTGCTTTTTTAACATCCGATTTATCGTTTGTGGGCAATCCACCAAATGATGTGTCAGGAATTAAGTTAAAAGTTTCAGTTGCGAATGCACTAGTCTCTGTTGAAGATACATTCACGCTTCAATTTATGGATGAGGGTGAATTTCTCGCTCAAGAAGCCAAAGGCGCAAGGCAAAAACTTATCGAGTTGGGTTTGGATAAAAAAGAAGCTATCATACTCGCGGCAGAAAATGACGTTGACTCTTATGAAGAATTCGTAGAGTCAAATGACGGTATCCCTGAAAATTTAGAAATTACTGATGAGCCAAAAATTGATTTAGACGAATTTGCTATTTCGAATGAAATGATCATTAATGATGCTGATAGTCTTAATGAATTATTAGACTCTGTTGATAACACCCTTCAAAAAGCTCAAAATATACTTGATGATGCTGCAGTTGAAAATGAAGAAGTCATTACAGATATTGATATAATAGAAAATCAGGTGAGTGAACCACTAGTAACCAATGATGAAACGTCAGTTGATAATAATGATGAAACTTTAAATTCTGTTGGTGTTTTGCCAAAAAAGAAAATCATAAACACAGTTGATGAAAATAGCCTCGTAGAAGAAGCCACTGCTGCAAGGGATTTACTTTCAGAATTGAACAATACTGCTGAATTAGAAAATAAATTAGTTGAAGAAGCATCTCAAGCGTTAGAAGATTTAACTCAACTCATTGAAGAGCCTGCGAAAGTAGATTCAAATGCTTTTAGTGCCCAAGCAAGTGATATTGAAGAAACAGAACTAACAATTGATGCGAACGATGCTGAATTTGTTTATATAAAAATTGGATCTTATACGCGTGGTAATTCTGCATTCAGTTTTATGAACTACATTTATGATGTAATGGGATTTGACAGCAGATTCCTCAAATATGATATCAATGTCGATAAATTTGATAAAAATGACTATTCCGTCATTGTAGGTCCAGTACCAATGGGTGAAGCAAAGTCTATGCTGGAGGCGCTCGATACACAATTAAGTTCCCAAAATAGCTCCATTGTTGAAGCTGAACTAGTGTGCAATGAAGAAATTATTTTAATGTGCTCAATTTAAGACTTAGCTAGATCATCATAAATACTAAAGTAAAAATTCATCATATCGCGTGTTGTAACTGCTTTGTTCTTGATAAAAGTTGCTATCTCTCCATCTTTGTTAGCGTAATTAATCCTAAACAATTGACGTCCTCTTTTTTCTAGATGTCCACTTTTTATTAATTTATTACTACACCTCCTCACAGTTTCTCGTGGCATTTTAGAAGCTTCAGAAATTGATGAAATATTTGTCGGCAAGAGATAATCATTTTCATATAGCTCTGAAATATTATTGTAATTTAAAATTCCAGTATTTTTCCTAAAATAGATCGATGCAGACAAGACAACCCGATCATTGGGGCTTAAGGTTGGATCATTGCCTTCTAGCGTTAAAACTCTTACCCAAAAGAGATACATGGGCAATCTAATTCGATTCCAGATTTCTGGCTTCACTTTTTTTAAATTTATCAATGAGATGGGTTTTATATTTAATTTACATTGATATTTTTGTTCAAGATTTAAGAGAATGTCATCGAATGTTCTCATGAGCGACTTCATAATTTTACTAAGAGAATCAGTAAATATATATTGAACATACGCCTCCATGTTTACAAGATAACCATACTTTTTATCTTTTTTTACAAACCCAGCCTTTATCAATGAATTTATGTATCGTCTTATATTTTCACGGGGTATAGCAAAAAATGCTTCAAGAACTTTTAGAGATATTTTTTTTTCAATAAACTTATTAAATGGGCCAGTAAAATAATTATTATCCAAAAAGTCTTCAAGATGCATTGCCTTAATTTGCTTTCTATATTCAGGAAAAAGCTCTGCATTCACATGTGCGTTAGTAAGAGAATAAAGGATGATGAACGATAGAACTCCGATAGACTCATCTTGCAGTCGTCTGTTTTTTGTTAACCAATTAGTAGGACTGTTTTCCCAATCAGGTTCTGTATGTAAAAATAAATTTTGATACCGGGAGATATGAATTAGCAATAACAATGCAAAGTTGTCATCTTCTAGATTATTTATAAGATCGATAACTTTTTCTTTTTTTGCTTCTAAGTTTGAATTCATAAAATGATTGTATGCCCAAAATGGGTTTTATGTAACATAAATATACCTCATAATTCATTATTGAAATTAAAAACATTGGAAGTCATAATTCTAATTATGAAAAGCAATTTATCTAAGATCGCTCAGCAAAAGAAAATCAAATACTTCTTAATAAGTTTTGTTGATTTGTTTGGGATCCAACGTGCAAAATTGGTTCCTGCTCGCGCTATTTCTGATATGCAAAAAACCGGTGCTGGATTTGGTGGTTTTGCAACTTACTTGGACCTTGATTTTGCAGCACCCGATATGTTTGCTGTTCCGGACTCAGATAGCCTAATACAATTACCATGGCAACCTGATGTTGGCTGGTTGGCCAGTGATCTGGTGATTAACAATGCACCAATGGATCAGTGCCCACGTGTTATTCTTAAAAAACAAATTAACCAAATGACAAATCTTAATTTCAAAATGATGACGGGTGTTGAATGCGAATTTTTTATACTCAATGAAGAAGGGACTGAAGTTGCTGACTCAAGGGATGATGCACCAAAACCTTGTTATGATGTTGCAGCATTGATGAGGCGCTACGATATTTTAAAGGAAATTTGTGACTCTATGATTAAGCTCGGGTGGAAACCTTATCAAAACGATCATGAAGATGCCAATGGGCAATATGAAATGAATTGGGATTATACTGATTCACTTACGACTGCAGACCGTCATGTCTTTTTTAAGTTTATGGTAAAGTCTATTGCAGAAAAACATGGATTAAGAGCAACTTTTATGCCCAAGCCATTTGATGAACTAACGGGTAATGGTTGCCATGCGCACACATCCTTATGGGATTTAAAAAAGAAGAAAAACTATTTTCTTGATAAGAATAATGAACTGGGCTTATCTAAAATGGGATACCACTTTATTGGTGGAATTATGAAGTCAGTAGACTCTTTTTCTGCATGGTTTAACCCTTCATTAAATAGTTATGATCGTTTGAATGCGAGAACAACAAAATCAGGGTCAACGTATTCACCTACTGCTGTAACGTACTCAGGAAATAATCGAACACACATGATCAGAATACCAGATGCAGGACGAATAGAATTCAGGCCCGCTGATGGAGCGGTTAATCCGTATCTTCTTCAAGCTGGGTTAATTGCAATGGGATTGGATGGAATAAAAAATAAGAGGAGTCCAGGCAAACGAATTGATGTAAATATGTATTCACAAGGTCACAAATTAAAAAGAATAAAAAAACTGCCTCAGTCTCTTACAGAGTCACTAAATAAATTTAAAGCCAGCGAAGTTGTAAAAAAATCTATAGGTTCAAAAGTTGTCTCGCAATACGTCAAACTTAAAAAAAGAGAAATTGCAGAACACAATAAAGTTAGTGATGGAAACAAAAAAGATTGGGAAAGAAAAAATATTATTGATTGCTAAAACTATTTTGTGCTCAATACCGTTGCAACTAAATGAATTCGATCTTCTTCGCCACCATTGATTGCGGTGTGGTACTTAGTATTATCTGTTAGATAAATATTTCCGTCAGCCGGTATGTGGTGACCAGTGTGCTCTATAAACATCCTGGCGCCATAATTTGTTTTAATTGCAATATGAATACGTTTTTCAGGATCGCGATGCCAACTCAGAGTCGTTCTTGGAGGCATCTTGATAACTCTGCATCTTCCTACTTCGAAGAACTCATTAATTTTGTCATAAACATATTTAAAGTAGGTATTATTTAGCTTTGGATTGAATAGTGTGTATCTGGTTTCATCAATATACGGCTCTCGTTCCATTTCCTCAAAAGAAGAGTCAGGCTTTGTCCAATATTTGCCCCTGATATTACCTCCAAACCATTCATCAAGTTCCTTTTCATCATAGTTCAGACAAATTGCATTGGACTTTAGCATTCCTGGTTTTATTTTTTCATTCTCAAACGGTCTGATCTTTACAAGTTCGGATACAGCTTTGTTCAATTCATCAACATCAAAGGAGATATTCTCTAATCTCTCAATATATTGGTTAATGGGCGTGTACATAATGTAGTTTAAAAAAAATTTTAGTATCAATAAGAATATAATATCTTAAATGAAGAAAGAAAGAAGTTCAGATGGAGAATCGGGCCAAAATTGTCGCAGTATCCGCAAAAAATCAACGAAATTGCTCAAAAATTGATTTTGTTAGCATTGTTTCCCTCTTAACGCTTTCATAGTATATGAGTAGAAACTATGATCAAAAAATTAGAATTATATGACCTATAGAATCGATAATTTACAATATTGTAATTGGTCAGAAGAAATTTTTAAAATCAATAATGAAGCTGGTTTAAATGCAATTCATGTAACCATTGCTTATCATGAAGATTTTGATGAAGTAAAAAATAATGTAGAGCAGTGGAATACGTATTTTGAAGAATTTGATAATTTATTGATACATGGTAGATCCTATAAAGATATAGAAAAAGCAAAGGAGGAAAATAAAACCGCAGTTTTTTTTGGCTTTCAAAATTGCTCGCCCATTGAAGATGATATTGGTCTTGTTAAATCCGTACATGATCTGGGGGCAGTTTTTATGCAGCTCACCTATAATAATCAGTCTCTACTCGCAACAGGTTGTTATGAAGATAACGATAGTGGTGTTACTCGAATGGGCAGAGAAGTTATTAAAGAAATGAATAGAGTTGGAATCGTTGTGGATGTGTCGCACTCAGCTGAGCAATCAACGCTAGATGCGATAAACATTTCAGAAAAGCCCATTGCTATCACCCATGCCAATCCATCCTTTTGGCATCCAGCTAGGAGAAATAAATCAAATGAAATATTAAAAGCACTTAGTCAGTCAAAAGGCATCATAGGTCTTTCACTCTATCCTCACCATCTCCTTGGAGGAACTAATTGCACTCTGAAAAGTTTTTGTGAAATGACTGCAAGGACTGTAGACCTTATGGGAATTGATCATGTAGGTATTGGATCAGATTTATGTCTTGATCAACCTGACTCAGTTGTTGAGTGGATGAGAAATGGGACTTGGACGAAAACTAAGGATTATGGAGAAGGGTCGAAAACTGATGCGGCATTTCCAAGACAGCCAGATTGGTTTGAAAATACTTTAGGGTTTAACAATCTTGAATCAGGCTTAAAAGAAGTTGGCTTTGATAATAAAGAAGTAGATGCAATATTAGGTGACAACTGGTTTAATTTTTATAGAGAGAATATTCATTAATGTATAATCAAATTAAGCACCGCGATCCTCATGAAGTCATGACACTAAAGCGATTAGGCTCCTTTCATCAAACAAAGCTATCTTTTCTGAGAAGTTTTGTGAGAGAATTTAAAAGTTGGACGTTTAAATGTGATTTATTTGATCTTGACAAACAAGGCTTTGGAACTGCTGTTTATTCAGTTAATAAAGATAGTCGAACCTATTCATTGATTTGCTTTGCTAATGAGCTTGATGCTTCAGAAAGGTCCGACAGGGTAATTGCTACAAAGTGGGATGCAGCATTTGTTCTTCACGACGGAATACCAACAGAAAAAGATATTCAAAGATTAAAATTGAATGTTCCTAAGCAAGAAGTTGGCCGATGCAGTTATAAAGAGTTAACATTATCGAGAGCAAATAAGTCTGTAAGAATTTTTAATCATGTTGTTGAAAAACTATCAAAGGGAACTCAACCTGATTTATCTTTGATAAAAAAAGTTGGCTATCTCTATAGAACCACGGCGGTTTATGGATCTGGTAAATTTGGATTAGCTGATCGATATAGAATTAAAGACCGTAAAGAAATTAATGGTCCCTTTCGACTTGAAATGATGTTGGTTTATTTAGTGCGTCAGTTTACGTTTGACCAAGTAAATCACATTGCTAAAAAGAAGAATCCTAAATTGGCTGTCAAACTTGATCAGTCAATAGCACGTAAACTTGGAATAGGAAATTCTACAGGACTTGGCATGGCTCCTTTTATTATTAATCACCCATCACTACTACATCAGTGGATTTTTGCTAAAGAAGAAGCATTAAAACAGATTAGAGAAATAAGTAAAGTAAAGGAAAATGAACTAAGCATATTTAAGGAATGTCTCAAGCTCTCTAAAAATATGATTAGTACTTGGGAAACAGAAAGTGAGTATCAAATAAAAAAAATAAAAGATTTAAGGAATGATATTGAAAAATTTGAAAGTGAATATCTTTCAACCTTAACTGTAGATAAAGATAATCTTTGGAATCATCTTTATACATGGATTGAAAAGCATTTAAGTTTTGAAGGTATAGAATTTATTATTTCGTTAATGATGGAACCTTACGACTCTATTATTAACCCTTTGATATCAAATATGAGTTCCAATGAAGATTTATATTTCAATATACCATCTTATAAAAAAGTAAGTGAATTAAAGAATATAATTTCCAAAGGTTACAGAGATATTATCGAGATTGATTTCTCAAAAAATGAGCCAAATGAAAAATTCTGGTTTATCTCAAAAAATAAAGAGGAGCCAAGGTTAGCAAACAGATTTGATGACGATGGGTCTGAGTTGGAACAGCCTCTTGCCATCGCTCGTGATATAAATGATCTGTATTATCGTCTTTTGGATGTTCCTGAAGACCAAATTTTATCTAAGTTTTTAAGGAACAACAGCGACTTAAGACATGTGGTAAGAAGATGCTTTATAGCTGAGAAGCTTCCGTACTCCGAAATTCAAGATAATTCGATCGGTTCAAATTTAATGCCCATTGATATGCTGAGATTAAAGTTGTCTTTTTTTGGGGCACAAAAATTTGACCCTCGTTCTGATAAATGGTTGAGAATATGTATGTATCAAGGAGCTCCTCTGATGAATGAAATAGGTCAAACTAACGACAGATGGATCTATTCATAATTCCATGAGGTCCTCGAGCGAAATCATTACAGTTTCAAAAAGAGCTACTAAAGCTGCAGGATACTCGTGGGGCGTAGCTGAAGAAGTTGGAAAAAATATAGATGTATTAGAATTAATAGGAATTGCTGGTATTCAAAATTTAAAATCCTATTTAAGTGATATAAAAACTAAAACACCATTTGGCCCTAATGTCATAAAATCCCAAAACAAAATAGATAATGAAAATCTTTGTCCTATTCTAACAGGAGTATGTCTGATAGATGATTTTAAAAATATAGAAATTTTAAAAGAAATTAATTTTTATAATGTTAGCTTCCCTCTTCTTATGATCCCTTTCATAAGTAGACTTTCATTTCTTATTGGGAAAAGAATCAGCATTGAGATTGACGAATACAATTTTAAATTTAATTTAGATAAGTACATTTTTAGTAATAGTGATACTAATTCATTGATATTAGAGAATGCAAAAAACGTTAAAATAGAAGTTTTTGAAAATGAGGATTCATTTTCTCAAGAGGTTTGGGATGAGTTGTATGAATTATCAACAGATACTTTTGTAGAAGAAAATGAAAAATTAAAGAGCACAGCTGCGGGAGCTGGCCTTAAAGATAATGATTAATTAAAGTTGAATTCCAACATTTTTTAATTGCAAATAGCTCTTTATAGCTTGCTGACCTTTTTCACGACTGTAGCCTGATTGCTTATAACCTCCAAAAGGAGTTGCGATACTTCCCGTAAACCAACTGTTCACATAAACTTGTCCGCCATTAAGCTTAGCTGCTGTTTTCGTTGCCATATCAACATCTTTAGTAAATACGCCCGCCGCTAAACCATAGTCTGTATCATTTGCAATATGAACTGCTTCTTCATGATCTTCATATTCAAGCACAGATAGGAATGGACCAAAAATTTCTTCTTGAGCAATAGTCATATCTGGCTTCACATCAGCATAAATTGTTGGCTCAAAGAAATATCCTTTACGATCAACTCGATTACCTCCGGATATTGCTGTGGCTCCAGCTTGTAAACCTGATCTTGCATAGTTTTCTACTTTTTGAAGTTGTTCCTCTGATATCACAGGTGTTAAGTCAACGCCTTCTTCATTACCTGGTCCAACTTTTATTGATTTAGCTAATTCCGATAGTCTATCTAATACCTCATCTTTAATTGATTTATGGACAATCATGCGTGACATTGCAGAACATATTTGTCCCGCCTGACTAAATATTCCAACTTTTGTTGCATTAACAACTTTATTAATATCAGCATCAGGTAGCACAACAGCGGCTGATTTTCCACCTAGCTCGACTACAGCTGGCACAGCTCTTTCAGCGGCTGCATGCAGTATTGTCTTTCCAGTTTTCACAGATCCCGTGAATGTGATTTGAGCAACATCTTGATTTGATGTCAAAGCAGCTCCTGCTTCAACGCCGTATCCAGTGACTATGTTAATGAGTCCCTTCGGTACGCCTGCATTGTGAACAGCCTGCGCAAAAAATGAGGTTGTTGCTAAAGGAGTTAGCTCAGCTGGTTTTATGACTGTTGAATTTCCAGCAGCAAATGAACAGGCCAGAGAACGTGCCAACATTGAAATTGGAAAATTCCAAGGAACAATATGACCTGAAACACCATAAGGTTCATACAAAGTGTAATCCATCACTTGATTATTTACTGGTATGGTTTGACCTTCAATTTTATCAGTCAATCCACTGTAATAGTCAAAATAGTTTGCCGCATCCAAAAATTCATACTCAGACGCAGCCAATAATTTTCCATTTTCTTCACACAGTAATGCGCCACCGTCTTTGCTAATCTTTCTTAATTCATCAGCTACGCTACGCATTAACTTTGCTCTCTCCATAGGATTCATATCGACAAGCACTCGTGACTCATAAGCTACTTTTGCCGCTGCAACAGCCAAATCAATATCATTTTTATTAGCAGCCGAAATTTCTCCTATTACTTCTTCTGTCGCAGGATTGACAACGGCAATAATTTCATTTCCTGTAGAATCAACCCACTCTCCATTTATGTAATGTTGATATTTTTTCATTTAATACTTTGTAATATCTTGTTTTGGCAAATTAACGAACTTTATTATAATTTTTATCTGTAATTAATTTAGTTTAAATAACCCTAGATTCCCAACTATTTTTGCCTTAGTCTGAAATCATGAGTGGAAAAAAGTCAGATTTTGTAAAATTTGAACAAGTTGACAAAAGTTATGACGGTAAAGAACTGGTCGTAAAAGGTCTAGACCTTGATATTGCTGAAGGGGAGTTTTTAACTTTATTAGGGCCTTCAGGTTCCGGTAAAACAACTACATTAATGATGCTTGCAGGATTTGAGACCCCAACCAATGGAGAGATTTATTTTGATGGCAATCCAATCAATAATATTCCTCCTCACAAAAGGGGTATTGGTATGGTCTTTCAAAACTACGCTCTTTTTCCTCATCTATCAGTATTTGAAAATTTAGCATTTCCCTTAAAAGTTAGAAAAATTGATAAGGCAGAAATCGAAGAACGTATAAATAAAACCTTAAAAATGGTTTCGCTAACGGGCTTTGAAAATAGAATGCCTGCACAATTATCTGGCGGTCAACAGCAACGCGTTGCTGTTGCAAGAGCATTGGTATTTGATCCTAAATTAGTTTTAATGGATGAACCTTTAGGTGCATTAGACAAAAACTTGCGTGAGAGCATGCAATACGAATTAAAGCATATTCATGAAACACTGGGTGTCACAGTCGTATATGTTACTCACGATCAAGGTGAAGCGTTAACTATGTCTAACAGAATTGCTGTTTTTAATGACGGTAAGGTTCAACAGCTTTCTGGCCCAAATGAATTGTATGAAACACCGGTTAATTCTTTTGTTGCTAGCTTTATTGGAGAAAACAATACTTTTACTGGGACTGTAAAAGAACTAGCTTCCGGTTTTGCGAAAATTGAGACTAGTACTGGTGAGATAATAATTGCTAACCCAATAGCGGTATCTTCTGCTGGTGAAAAATCAAGAATTTCACTTAGACCTGAAAGGGTTAACATAAATCCGACTGAGCAAATTGAAAATCGATTTGAAGCTGAAATAAAAGAAATTATTTACCATGGAGATCATACAAGGGTACGTGTAAATTTACTGGGTAATGATGAATTTATTCTTAAAGTTCCAAACGCGAGCAGTAATTCAAAGCTTAATCTTGGTGACAAAGTGAATTTAGGTTGGTCTTCTCAGGACTGTCGAGCACTAGATTACTAAACCTTTGATACTACATATAGATTCAATTCTAAAATATTGAAAAAATTTACCTTTTTTTGTTGCGTTTTTGTTAAAGCCCCTGTGTAATATCTTCTTTATATAAAAAAAGGAGACGATTAATCATGTTAAGATTAACAAAAATAATGTCTTTGGCTGCTTTATTGGTGGCACCTACAATGGCTACAGCTGCGGAAGTAAATGTAGTATCATGGGGTGGTGCTTATACTGAAAGTCAAAAACTCGGTTATGGGGACCCATATCAAGAGAAGAGTGGTGTTCAAATAAACTGGATTGACTACAGTGGAGGTTTGAGTGAAATTAAAGCTCAAGTCGAGTCTGGAGCAATTACTTGGGACATCATCGATGTGTATGCACGTGATACAATTATCGGTTGTGACGAAGGATTGTTTGTAGAATTTGATTTCGACAATGACTTCCCAGCAGGTGTAAATGGTATGAAAGCAAGTGATGATTTCTTTGCTCCAATGCCAAGTGACTGTGCTGTGGGTAACATTCTTTACTCATGGAACTACGCTTACAACACTGATAACATAAATTTTGACGGAAGTTATCCTGACTCAATGGAAGACTTCTTCAATCCAAGCAAATATCCAGGAGTAAGATCTCTTTATAGCTCTGCCATGTCAAACCTTGAGTTTGCACTAGTTGCAGATGGTGTTCCAGGAAGTGAAGTGTATGACTACATGGAAGAAAATGGAATCGATAGAGCTCTTGATAAACTTTCAGAACTTTGTAACGACCCTAATGGCGGTTGCATCTTCTGGTCAGCTGGTGCACAACCACCTGAGCAGTTAGTTTCTGGTGAAGCTATTATGGCTACTGGTTGGAACGGACGTCATTTCAACGCCATTGTGAACGAAGGTTCGCCAATGAAAATGGTTTGGGATGGTCAAATTCTTGATTATGAGTACTTCGTACTTGTAGAAGGTGGTCCTAACCAAGCTGAAGCAATGGAAGCATTGAAATACTTCACAAGCTCTGAAGGATTGGCTGGAAGTGCAAAGCATATTGCTTACGCACCTTTCAGAATCTCATCTCTTGACATAATCATGGCTGATGAGCCGTGGTTTAATTCACCTCAAGCAGGTGCAGTTGAGATTATGCCTCACATGCCTACAGCTCCAGCAAACACTAAGAACTATGTTCTTATGAACCCAGAGTGGTACGCTGATAACAATACTGATATCAACGACGCATGGGAAGCTTGGAAAGCTAACTTATAAGAGACTAAAACTTGGGCAACCAATGGGTTGCCCAAGTCCTTTAAATTAAGTATCCTCATACTTAATGTCAGCAGAAATTAGAACATCGGACGGAGAACTCCTCTCTGTAAAACTCAGAAAAGTTGAACGAAGACGAAGAACTACAGCGTTCTTATTGGCTGCTCCCTTGCTTTTCTTTATCGTTTTTGCCTACGTGATACCGATATTTCAAATGCTTGGAAGAAGCATTGATAACGTTCAGATGAATGAATTTTTAAGTGAAACTCATGAAGTTATGCAAACTTGGGATGGGACTGAAATGCCCGGGGAAAATGTAACCTCAACTTTCTTTTATGAACTCAAAGGATTAGTAGAAGAAAAAAATCACGGTAAAATAGCGACAAGACTCAATTATGAAAAAGGAGGTTTCACAAGCCTTATAAAAAAAACAGCAAGAAAACTTAAAGATTTTGATGAAAATGGAAATTTTCTTGATCAGTTTATTGATGTTCATAAAAAATGGGGTGATATTGAGTACTGGCTTGCCCTAAAAAGAGGAACGGATGCGTATCATTTTCGAAAATATTTAACGACGTTTGACTATGAACAAAAATTTGACGGTTCGATTGAGCGAATACCTGAAAAGAAACGAATAAATGTTACTCTTTGGTTAAGAACTATTTTTGTTGCAGCTGGTGTTACGTTCTGCTGTTTCTTGCTTGCATACCCTATATCACATTTGCTTTCAGTTTTACCAACTCGATATTCAAATTTACTGATGATCTGTGTACTGCTTCCATTTTGGACATCTCTTCTAGTGCGAACATCTAGTTGGATGGTCCTGCTCCAAAAACAGGGAGTCTTAAATGATACTCTTGTTTCTCTCGGTATCGTTGCAGACGAAGGAAGGCTTGAACTTATGTATAATATGACTGGTACATTTATTGCGATGACACAAATTCTATTGCCATTTATGGTTCTTCCACTCTATAGCGTTATGAAAACAATACCGCCAAGCTTAATGAGAGCAGCAACTTCGATGGGGGCTACACCTTTTCTTGCATTTAGAAAAATTTACTTCCCACTTACATATGCTGGTATAAGTGCAGGATCGATTTTAGTTTTTGTTCTTTCTATTGGATATTACATCACTCCTGCATTAGTTGGGGGTGCTAAAGGAACATTAATCAGTAATAGAATTGCATACCACATGCAGCAATCACTTGACTGGTCTCTAGCAACAGCTATGGCAGCTGTTTTATTGGTAGCTGTGTTAATAGTTTATTGGCTTTACAATAGGATCGTCGGTATAGATAACATGAGGCTTGGATAAGATGGCTTTACCTAAATATACTGAAACAAGATACAGGGTCTGGCACTACTCATATATAATTATTTGTACTGCCGTTTTCTTTTTTCTAATTGCTCCACTATTTGTCATCATTCCACTTTCATTTAATGCTGAGCAATACATTCATTTTTCTGATGGGATGCTAGCACTTCAACCTGAAGCATTCTCGCTTAGATGGTATGAAGATATGGTCTATGGTACCAAAAATCCATGGGGAATAGCTGCTCGGAACAGCATCTATTATGCCTTTTTCGCAACGATAGGTGCTACAGTTTTAGGGACTGTTGCTGCTCTTGGGCTCAGCAGTCGTTACATGCCTTACAAACAATTGATCATGAGTATTTTAATTTCACCAATGATCATCCCCCTTATCATTTCTGGCTCAGCAATCTTCTTTTCACTTGCTAAATTAGGTCTTGCAGCAACGTTTCCTGGCATAGTCATAGCGCATATAATTTTAGGAACTCCATTTGTTGTCATTACTGTAACTGCTACCTTAAGTGGTTTTGATGACAGTATTACAAGAGCTGCTTCAAGTCTTGGTAGTACACCAACCAATACATTTTTTAAAATTACATTACCTCTTATTACACCAGGAATTATTTCAGGTGCACTCTTTGCATTCGTTACATCATTTGATGAAATAGTAGTAATCTTATTCGTTGCTGGGGGCGATAGGAACTTAACAACTATACCTCTTCAGATGTGGACAGGATTAAGAGAACAGCTTAGTCCAACGATTATGGCTGTAGCTACTTGCTTAATTGTTCTTTCAACATTAATTCTGATCGTAACAGAATTATTACGAAGAAGATCTGAGAGAATAAGAGGAATATCAGCACAATAGTATAAATTGTAGCTCAGGAAATCCTTTGTTTCTTATCAGCTGATTACTAATCCATCTTTTTTTAATTCACTAACCAGATCATCAAAACGGTCTTGGCCAAAAAAGAATTTATCTTTGTAAACAGATAGAGGAACTCCATGATGTCCCGCTTCTAGCTGTTCTTTTTGATTTAACTTAATTTCATCAATTAACTCTTGTTCATTTTCGATACGTATTTTTTCAATATCTTCAAACTTCAGTCCAACTTTTAAAGTAGCATCAGCTATTGACTCATCTGTATTCCAGTTCTTAAGACCGCTCCATATTTTATTTGAAACCACAACGGCAAAATCAAGCTGCTTATCTTTTTGAATAGCTTGACAATAATGGGCTAATTTAAAAATATAAGGCTGATGGTCAGAAATTTTTCCAGTCACCAAGTTTTGATTAATCGGATCAGGATTTGGTTTAGCAAAAACCATATTATTTTTTTTTGCTTGTCTGACATAATCAATTCTTCTGATTAAAAAGTAAGTAAAGAGATTTTTACCTTTAAAAAATTCTGGTTCCCTTATTGCAAGAGGGTAAACTTGCTTAAAATTAACATCTACCTCATGTTTATCCCTCAATTCAACCATGCGTGGCAAAATTAAATACGAATAGGGACTTCTAAAAGAGAAATATAAATCCACTTTCATAATTATAATATTAACCTTTCACATCCTGTGCCATCAAGCAGGTTATTGACTTTTTTTTGATCATTTTTCTCAAGTGCACTATATTCTTCATTAATCCATTTAAGACACTTTGCCTGGTAGGGAAACGATTTTTGCTTCCAAATGCAATTATCGATTTCTGTTTCCCATTCTTTATCACCATTTTCTATAGCTTTTGCATTTGCTAATTGTGCAGGCACATACCCATTTCCAATTTCAATAAGTAAATCTTTTACTGTCGATGGTAAACTTTCAATTGATCCCCATTGTTCATCGGTAACTTCAATGCCAGACTGATCTTCAATTAAACCAACCCATGCAACTGTTCTCAAAGACACCTCATGGCAAATTTCTCTGGGAGTTGGATCAAAGTTAACAAGCTGAGACAGTTGACCATATAAAGCAAAATCGCTGGAAGAAGGTCTTTTACTAAGTAGGTAAGATGCGGATGCAAAATGCTTTTCAAGAATAACTAATAAGCGCCTTAAACTTGCATCTATTATTGGTGCTGTATCATTGTTTGAGCCCACTACCCACAATCTGTCAATTTGCCTTTTACTGATCATTTCTCTAACATTTTTTAGCATGTCATCTGGCATCATTCCTATAGTCTGAAGTGGTAAAATAGTACCTGCATTATTTGCATCTTTTTGATCGTGCCATCGATAATGAAACATATATTTAGTACCCCACTCATCGGCAAAATCTTCTATTAGATAATTAATGAACGCAAGGGCGGGGTCAGATGGTATCGTACTTCGTTCACTGACCTCTTTATCAATCCTTCTTATCAATGGAGTGGAGTCAGTTACTGCTTTCAAATTTCCATCTTCATCAGGCAACACAAATGTTGGCAGCAAACTAGGTTTTGGTTTTTCTATTCCTTCCTGATCTAGATATTTTGAAGGGTCTCCCCAGATCATTTTATGGGAAATTCTTTTATATCGTAGGTAGGAGAGCATTTTGCGAGTATAAGGTGACCCCACTCCGCCAAGTACTACTAAGGGATTTGGTAAATTCATAATATCTATCTATTTCTGTATAATTTTCGAACCTGTGTCCGTTAAGTCTTTTGATTGTTTCATATTTCTCATCAACTCCATAATATCAATTGGAACAGCTACACCTTTTTTACATGCCGGTCGATCTTCCATCATTTGCATCCATCTTTTAAGACCTGTCAGGCCATCTATTTTGATACCTGACCACTTATATGTTCGTACCCAGCACCAGTTAGCAATATCAGCAATACTAAAATCATCCGCTAAAAATTCATTATCCTTTAAGCGTGTTTCCATTACCTCAAATAATCGTCGACCTTCATTTTGATAACGATCCACAGCGGCTTGGATTTTATCGCCAGGCCAATACCGAAAAAAAACATTAGCTTGTCCCATCATTGGGCCAATACCACCCATTTGAAACATCAACCATTGAATCACTTTAGAACGAGCAGTTGTTTCGGTAGGTAGAAGTTTTCCTGCTTTCTCAGCTAAATAAATAAGTTGAGCACCACTTTCCATAATTGAAAGATTATTATTTTCTATATCAACAATCACAGGAATGCGTCCATTTGGATTCATTGCTAAGAATTCAGGTTTTTTTTGATCTCCAGCTTGCAAATTAACAACGTGAACATTGTAAGGTATTTCAAGTTCCTCTAATGCGACAGAAATCTTATATCCATTTGGTGTAGGCGAAGTATATAGTTCAATCATTTATTTCTTTAGTTTCAATATGGAAGTTAACCATATAGAGTGATTCATTGTCAGTTGCAGTTTCAAAAAAATCCCCGCATCTGATCTTTACTGGAATATATCTTATTTTTAACTTCCATATTGAACCTTATTATTGATTATAATTAAAATAAACATTATTTAATAATACTAAAGGGGAAAGATTATGAATAAATTTTTAGTTGTTTTAAATGCTATCAATGGGGTATTGTTTATCGCAATTGGTCTCCTATGGGTGATTTCTCCCTACGAAGCTGGAGCTAACTTTGGTATCTTAGAAATTTCCGAAGGATTGGGTCGAAGTAGTCTAATTGGTGATGTAGGAAGCTATTTTTTTTGCATTGGTTTAATGATGATTCTTGCAGCTTATACTTTAAGAAGTATTTGGTTTTATGCGCCCGCGATGCTTTTAGGTGTTACTGCTTTATTTAGAGTGATCTCATGGGCAGCACATGATGCAACCTTTGCAACTCAATTTATTATTATTGAAATATTACTTATTACTTTATTGCTTGTAACATCGAAGAGAATATCTAGCTAAGAAATATGAAAAAAATTTATTTTTTTTTGATAACCGCAATTTTAATACTCATTATTGCGCTTATCGGAATAAGAACTACTACTGTTCAAAATCTTTTGATAGATTTTGATTTTGATAGGCAATGGAATAATCAGGATAAATTAATAAGTTTTGATGGCGATTATATTATTGGTCTTGTTTGTGGATCACGGGGACCCTTACCTGGTAAGGGAAGAGCCGAGCCTTGCATAATGATAAAAACTCCTGACCATATGTTTGTGGTTGATACTGGGGATGGTAGCAGACAAAACCTTTTAAATTGGAGTATTAATCTTGGTAATTTAGATGCAGTTTTATTAACTCACTTGCACTCAGATCATATTTCCGATTTAGCTGACTTTCACCTCTATTCATGGGTAACTCAAAATAGAGGCAAAAAACTGCCAGTGTATGGGCCATTGGGTACCAATCTCGTAACTGAGGGGATAACAAAAGCATATGAGTTAGATACTGAGTGGAGAACACTTCATCATGGAGAAGAAGTAGCTCCTTCTGACTTTGCCGGCTTTGATACAAAAATAATTAATTTAAATGATCCAGTTATTTTTGATGATGGTAAACTTAAGATAACAGCTTTTGAAGTTGAGCATTTTCCAGTTGATCCTTCGCTAGGTTTTCGCTTCGATTATAAAGGCAGATCCATAGTGATAAGTGGTGATACCGACTACAGTGAAAATTTAGTTGAACAAGCTAAAAATGCAGACTTACTGTTTCATGATGCTCTCTCTCAAAATATGATAGGAAGATTAGAAGAAATTTCTAAAGACGTTAATCCTTTATTATCCAATGTCTATTATGATATTCAGGATTATCATGCTTCTCCAATTGAGGCTGCCCAAGCTGCCAATGAAGCAAATGTAAAAGAGTTAATATTCTATCATCTGACACCAGCCCCTCAAAATTTCATTGCGAAAATAATTTTTGTGAGAGGCGTTAATGAAGTACGTCCAAACAATTGGTCATTAGCAGATGATGGAACTATGGCGATACTGCCAGTTGGTTCTGACAAAGTAGATATTACTAATATTAATTAATATTTATGAAAATAATTTTGAAAAGAAATTTTTCATTTCATTCCAAGAATGCTCATCAGCATATTGGTCATAAAATAATCCTCTTTCTTTCTGATTAGCTTCTGGATTAGTAAAAGCATGGCCCACATTACCATATGCGTGAATTTGCCATTTAGCTTTCTTTGAATTTAGTTCACCAGCTAGTTCGACCATACTTTTTGGAGTAGCCATAGGATCATCATAGCCATGCAAAATTAAGATCGAACTATCAATTTTTAATGTCCCTTTTAACTGCTTTCCAGTACTCGCTGTTGGAGCATCATAAAGTCCGTGGAAACTAACAACTCCTCTAATATCCTCTCCAGATCTTGCAAGATCAAGAGCGCACTTGCCACCAAAACAAAATCCGATGGCCCCAGTTTTATTCTTATCAACTTGATCAAAGTTTTTAAGAGTTTCAAACGCATTTATCATGCGTTCTTGAAGCAATACTCTGTCTGAATTAAATTCATTCATAAGTGCCATTGATTCCTCTGGATTAGAACCTCGTCTACCCTGACCATAGAGATCAATTGCAAAAGCAAAATAACCTAATTCAGCCAATTTTTCAGCTTTCGCAATATCAAAAGATGAATGCCCGCCATATGCATGGCAAACAAGGATGCCAGGACGATGATTACTTATACTATCATCATAACTGATTGAACCTTCAAATTTTTGATCAGAATTAAGTGCGCCATAGATTAATTTTTCCGTTTTAATCATAGTTATAGAATACCTTCGTATGAATTTATGTAAAGATTCTTCATTTGATCTAAAGATATATCTTTGGGATTAGGTTGAGTGGATGGATCTTTTATGGCCATTTCTGATAGTAAGTCAAAATCAAAATCAACATTCAACTCTTTAAGTGTATGAGGTATAGAAAGATTACTTCTCAAGTCCAAGATCCATTCCATGAATCCGTCAAATGATTTCTTTTTTAGATCTAAATATTTTGATAGAGAAATAATTCTATCTTCTATTACATCTTTATTAAAGTTAAGAACATAAGGCATAAAAATGGCATTTGATAAACCATGATGAATATCATTTACTGCATTTATCGGATGTGACAATGAATGAATAACTCCTAACCCTTTTTGAAAAGCTGTGGAACCCATGGATGAGGTTACTAACATCTTGCTTCTGGCATGAATATTTTTTGGTTCGTTATAAGCAGTGACCAATTGATCCTTAACATTCTTAATTCCCTCTATAGCAATCCCATCTGCCATTGGATGAAACCCTCGTGCGCAATATGCTTCTAAGCAATGTGCAAGTGCATCCATTCCTGTGGCAGCAGTTAAGTGAGGGGGTAAGCTCAAAGTTAATTCAGGATCAAGAACGACTAAATCAGGCAAGAAAGACGGGTGGAAAATAATTTTTTTTGTCATATCTGCTTCATCAACAATAAGTGAGGCTCTTCCTGTCTCTGAACCAGTTCCTGAGGTTGTTGGCATTGCAATTACTTGTGGCAGATTATCAGTTACAGCTTGTTTCCAATTGTCGCTGACATCTTCAAAAAACCATAGGTCCTCACTTTGCTTCGACATGAAAGCAATGGCCTTTCCAGCATCCAAAGAACTTCCTCCACCAATAATAATTATACCATCACTTTTGCTTGAATTAAATTGAGCAACACCATCCGTTACGTTCTTGCCCGTGGGATTTCCTTTTATATTTGAAAATACAGAGAATTCGATCCTATTCTTTTTGAGAATAGCAAGGATATCAATAAAATTTTCATTTTCTGCAAAATTTGGGTCTGTAACAATCATTGGTTTGGTTATAGTTAACTCATTAAGCGCCTCAATAATTTCAAGTCTACGTGAAAGCCCAAACCATATAGGTGTTGGATAGTTCCAGTTATTAGATACTATTTCATTCATTCAATAAACTCTTCTTAATCATAAAGTCGGTGGTGAAGTTTTCAGTTTGGAACCAAAAGCATATAAGCTGATTGCAATAATTATAATCATACCTCCTACAAGAGTGAATGTTGAAGGTACCTCGTTAACTCCAAAAAGAGGCATCCAACACCATACGACACCCCCTACTACTTCAGTAAGAGAGAGAAGCATGAATTCAGCAGCTGGCAAATAGCGTGCGCCTATACTTAAAAGTATTAACCCTATTGCTACAAAAGACCCATGCATCATGCTCAATAGTATATTTCTAAGTGGCATCGTATAACCATCATTAAGATAAAGAATCATGCACATCGAAAATAATGAGCATGCAATCCCAGCGATAATGATTGTAGTAAATTTTGGTGTATTAGGCTGCCATCTTAAAGTCGTAGCAAATATTGCAAAACCAATTGAACAAAATAATCCAAAAGTCCAACCTAAAAATGTGCCAGCATACCAGTCATTGTATGCCATTAAAAACATACCAAACAACGAAACAAAACATGCAATAGCTGTGGTTATTCCAACTTTTTCTCTAAGAAATATATAAGCAAACAGTCCCGCAAATAAAGGTTGAGTTCCAATCATAAATAACGTTGTTGCTGCAGAAGTAAAAGTCATTCCAAATATAAAAAAAATAAATGCTGAAGCTAAACCCAAACCACCAATTAAACCTGAAATGCCTACCCTTTTAAAATTATGTCTGAATGCTATTCCTTCTTGATAGATAAGAAAGATAAGGAGAATTGTTGCTACTACAATCCCTCTACAAAATAGATAATGCCATTGATAAATTTCAGCATCAACCATATAGCGAACAGTAGGTGCGCCA
This sequence comes from uncultured Pelagibacteraceae bacterium, assembly GCA_902584215.1. Taxonomy (GTDB): domain Bacteria; phylum Pseudomonadota; class Alphaproteobacteria; order Pelagibacterales; family AG-422-B15; genus CACNXQ01. The sequence goes on along the minus strand of CACHYW010000003.1, from coordinate 15,361 downwards.
AAACTCCATATCAAACCAGCAGATAATGCAAGAATAAAACCAATTAAATATGTTTTGTTATTTACTTCGCTCATATAATCTAAATGAAGAATATATAAATTTAATTTTATTACACTATAAATGAGCACTATGAATTCTGTTACAGAGTATGGAGAATTTGAGGAAAAGTTCCAAGAAACCTATGAGCTTTTCAAGAGAAATATTGAAAGTGATGAGGAAGTTGGAGCATCATTTGCTGTTTATAAAGATGGTAAGCCGATTATAGATCTTTATGGTGGTTTTCAAGACCGTGACAAAAAAATTAGCTGGAATAATGATACAATGGTCAATGTTCATTCAACCAGTAAAGGAATTGTCGCCATGGTAGTTGCAAAACTAATTGATAATGGTGATTTAGAATTAGAAAAAAGAGTTTGTGATTATTGGCCAGAATTTTCTGAAAATGGTAAAAATGATATTAAGGTAAAAACACTTTTATCTCATCAGGCAGGTCTTTATGGTTGGAAAGAGCCTCTTGATGAAACAGATTTTTATAAATGGGATTATGTTTGTGAGTTACTTGCAAAACAAAAACCTTTCCATGAACCCAACAAAGAAATTTGCTATCATCCTAAAACTATTGGCTTTCTCGTTGGAGAATTAATTAAGAGAATTACAAAAAAATCAGTTGGAAAAAATTTGCATGAACTTCTTAGTGAACCCCTGAATGCAAAGTGCTTTATTGGAACCCCTGAGACATATCACGACAATATTGCTGAATTAATAAGTTCTGAAAGTTTACGTAAAGCTTTTAGTAATCCAGAAAATGTTGATAATTATTTGGTAACTGCATTTCTCAATCCAGCTAACAGAACCAAAACAGCAAATACTTCAGAATGGAGACTAGCTGAAATTCCTGCAATGAATTGTCATGGAAATGCACGATCGATCGCAAAAATTTATGATCACTTTATAAATCATCAGTCAAATAACTTTATATCAAATGAAACATTTAAATTAGTAACGGCAGTTGCCGTCAGTGGTGATGACAAGGTCATGAAATCACCGATGCAATGGAGCTGTGCAGGATACAGTGTGGGGGGTGGTAAACTTTTTGGAAAGAGCAGCAAAGCGTTTGGTCACACTGGTTGGGGCGGCTCTATGGCATTTGGTGATCCTGAAAATGGGCTGAGTTTTGCTTACACTATGAATTTACTAACTGGATCGATGCTGGGTGACCAACGAGCTTTAAAGTTAGTAGAAACAACTTATAAACATTTATGAAACTAAGTTTTAGAACAAAGTTTTTTTATGGCGGAGGTGACTTTGCTATAAATATTATGTGGCAACTAACAGTATTTTACCTCCTTTTTTTTTATACAGATGTATTTGGTCTATCGCCCTCAGATGCCGGATTAGTCTTCCTTTTAGCCAAAGTATGGGATGCCATCACCGATCCTTTAATGGGATACTTGGCAGATAATACATCTACACGTTGGGGTAAATTTAGACCATACATACTTTTTGGATCTATACCAGCATTACTAGCTATTATTCTTTGCTTTACATCACCTGACCTTTCAGATGAAGGAAAATTTTACTGGGCACTATGCACTTATATTTGTTTCACTACTTTATACACAATTATGGCTATTCCATTTGGCTCAATGACTGCAGCTATGACTCAAGATATGGATGAGAGAACGTCGTTAGCATCCTTCAGATACATTGGGGGATCCTCAGGCTCTGTGGTTGTTGCTGCATTAACTCTTCCTCTGGTTTCTCTCTTTGCAAGTCCGCAATTAGGATTTCCAATTGTTGTCGCCTGTTTTGCTTTAATTGGAGCTACCTTCTGTTATCTATGTTTCTTTAATACAAAAGAAATTTATTCCAAGGTATATGAAAAAAGGATTAGTTTTAAAAAAATAATAAATATGCTGGCAAATAACTTTGCACTGCAGTTTATAGTTGTTGCACTGCTAGGAACGTGGATTGCAAATAATGTAAAGCAAGTAACTGTAATTTATTTCATTAAATATAATCTCCAACTTGAACCCTATTTCGGATTAATTTTATTAGGTGTCATTTTACAAATTATGTTAGGTGCTTTGGTAACGAATTTAATTAAAAATATGTTTGAGAAGAAAATTATTTTTATAATGGGTACAGCCCTTTATGTTATAACTGATCTAATTATATATTTTATAACTGGTTATGAAAATTTTTGGTTATTTGCTTTTGTTGGATCATTTGGATTCATTGGTTTTGGAATGGCAGGTGTCGCGACATGGTCAATGCTTGCAGACTCTGTTGAGTTTGGGGAGTGGAAATCGGGATTTCGATCTGAGGGAATAATTAATTCTTCATTTGTGTGTATTTTTAAACTTAGCATTGGTTTTAGTGGCTGGTTGGCTGGAATAATATTGGAAAGTACTAATTATCAACCAAATGAAATAATGCAAAACACTGAAACATTGGAGGGACTCTTTATCATGGGATATATATTTCCTGCAGTTGCAGGAACAATTGCTATGTTAATTATGGCTTTTCATAGGTATGACAGTAGTTTTTACGACACAGTATTTTCAGACTTGAGATCAGAAAGAAAAAGTTAATAAGTCAATGAGAAATCATGCTGTTGGTAAAAGTTTTGGTAGAGTTAACCTATTAGGTGAACACTTAGACTATAATGGTGGCTTTGTAATGCCTCTTCAACTAAAATTAGGAGTCGAGACTAAGATCTCTGAGAATAAACAATCCAATAAAATAACTATAAGATCAAATGATTATGATGATATTTTTGAAACAAATCGTCTGGAAAGTAAAAACCGTCATTGGTCAGATTTTGCACTAGGATCTTGCAAATATATAAGAGATAAATATCAGATTGATATTAAAGATATAAATATCGATATATCAAGCGATCTACCTATAGGCATTGGCTTATCTTCATCTGCCGCAATGAATGTAAGCGTCCTTAAATCTCTTGTAAAATATTTTAAAATTGAAATGAGCAAAATTGAATTAGCAAACGCTGCATTTGACATTGAGAATAAATTTGTTGGAGTTGGTGGAGGTATAATGGATCAGTATGCCTCAGTCTTTGGAGAAAGTAGCAAGGCACTTTATTTAAATACTCTGAATAATGAATACGAAAAAATACCTTTATTTAATTCCACAACATTTCTTATTATAGACAGTGGCATAAAACGTATTTTAGAAAAAAGTGACTTTAATAAGAAAAAAGCCCTTTGTATTTCAGCTGCGAAAAAATTAAAAGTTGATTTTTTATCTAATATTTCTGATATCAAGATTATTGACTCAAACTTGCTAAACAAAAATGAATATAAAGTAGCTAAACATGTGGTGACAGAAAATATAAGAACTAAGAACGGAAAAGATGCCTTAATAAGAAATAATTATAAATACTTTGGTGAACTTATGACACAGAGTCATAATTCCCTTGCAAAAGATTTTGAAGTTTCAATTGATGAGCTGGATACCATAGTGAGATTGTGTAATGAGTATGGTGCTTATGGAGCTAAGCTTACAGGAGCAGGTTTTGGGGGTGCTGTTGTAACACTGATAAAAAATGATAAAGTAGAAGAGTTCAAAAAAAATATAGTAAAAAGATATAATAAGGCAAAATTCATATGATGTTAAAAAATTTACCTAAAGATTTTATATGGGGTACTGCAACTGCGGCACACCAGGTTGAAGGAAATAACACCAATTCAGATTTTTGGCACCTAGAACATACTAAAGATACAACATTTGCAGAACCTTCAGGTATTGCTTGTGATCAATGGAATAAATATGAAGAAGATATCGACATTATGGCTGATCATTCCATCCAAGCTTATCGTTTATCAGTTGAATGGGCTCGAATTGAAACCAGTGAAGGTGAATTTTCTCAAGAAGCAATAGATCACTACAAACAAGTTCTAGATTATTGTCAAAAGAAAGGCTTGAAGACTTGTGTAACTTTTCAACACTTTACATCACCACTTTGGTTTACTGCAAGAGGTGGTTGGGAAAATCAGGATAACGTAGATTTATTTGTTCGATACTCAGAAAAAGTGTCAAAAGAATTGGACGATTACATGGATACAGTATGCACTATTAATGAGGCAAATCTAACCTCTTGTTTTGCTCATAGTTTTCCTAGCTACCCAGAGGGTGGAATGAAAACGATTATGCCTTTTGTTAGTGAGGCAGCAAAATCATGTGGATCAAACCTTCAAAACTTTGGACCTTTTTTGTTTGGACATCCATTTAAAATAAGAGATTGCATGATGAAAGCACACGTAAAGTCATTTTCAGTTATCAAAGGTAACTTAAATAAAAATCAACCAGTTGGGATCACGCTTTCAATTATGGATTACCAATGTATTGATGGCGGGGAAGCAATGAGAGATAAGGCTCATGCTGAGTCCGTAGATATATGCTTAGATCAGGTAAAAAATGACGACTTTATAGGCATTCAAACATACACGCGTCATACATATGGCCCTGAGGGAATTGTAAAACCTAATACAAATGACTCAACCATGCTCGTAATGGGATATGAATACTATCCAGAATCACTTGAAAATGTATTGAGATATGTAGCACCTAAAATTAATTGTCCGATGATTGTTACTGAAAATGGGATTGGTACCAACGATGATGAACAAAGAATAAGCTATGTCAAAACAGCATTGGAGGGTCTTCAACGCTGTATCGATGATGGTCTCGATATCAGAGGTTATTATTATTGGTCATTTCTTGATAATTTTGAATGGTTGTATGGATATAAACCAAGATTTGGGCTTGTAGAAGTTGATAGGGAAACTCTTGAGAGAAAAAGTAAAAAAAGTTTAAAATTTTATCAAGAAATTATTGAGAAATCTTCTTAATTAAATCTGATCACTTTTAGCTTTATTTAGAAAACAGCCATTAATAAGCCAACTATCATCTTCTTGCTGCTGCATTGTATAAATTGCAGTTACAAATATGCCATCTGGGTCAACTAAATAGACTTCAAGAAAAGTAGTTCCCCCTTGCGTTGAAACTTTTCCAAAGTTTATACTTTTTGGCCTATAAACTGCTTGGTACTGACCCACTACCATATCTCTAAACTTTATAAAATCAGAGAAGATGGTTTTAATTGTTGGAGAAGCATATGAATATGCTTTTTCAAAATCATCATCTTGAAATGCCTGCAGTTGTGCACTTACCACTGATATTATTTCTTCCTCATCTGATGCAGTAATGGCATACGCCCCATTCTGAATTAAGAAGGATAAGATTAATATTTGAAAAAAGTTAAGTATTTTAGTCTTCAACATCAGAAAACATCTTTAGTTTTCTAGCTTTCAGAATAAGAACTGCGATTGCTATGAGCAATATTGCACCACCTTCATACAACAACATGCTAGGATCCATTGTCTTACCCTGTAGTATAATTAATCTAGCAACTGCAGTAATTGCAATAAACAATGGTATACTTATTCTAATTCTATTAAGAGTCCAATACTCTCTAATCATTTGAATGACTTCTAAATAAATAAAAAGTAGTAACAAGTCGGCAAGTTCAACAAGCGATTTCTCATACATTGCAAAGATCTCATAACCAATTGCAATAACTGTCGCAAAAATAATTATTACTAGAGCAATTTTCTCAATATATTTGATCGCATCAATCATAAAATTTCAAAAAGTCCTGCCGCTCCCATCCCACCGCCAACGCACATTGTGACGACACCGTATTTTGCATTTCTTCTTTTGCCCTCTATTAAAATATGACCTGTCATACGTGAACCTGTCATACCGTATGGGTGCCCAATTGAGATTGAACCACCATTAACATTCAGCTTCTCATTATCGATTCCAAGTTTATCACGGCAATATAAGACTTGAACAGCAAAAGCTTCATTTAGTTCCCAAATGTCAATATCATCAACGGATAAGCCGTGTTGTTCTAACAATTTTGGCACAGCAAAAACTGGACCAATACCCATTTCATCCGGTTCGCAAGCTGCGACTGACAATCCTCTAAAAATTCCCATTGGTTCAATGTTTCTTTTTTCTGCTTCTTTCAAATCCATTAAGACACACGATGATGCTCCATCAGATAACTGACTTGCATTACCTGCAGTAACGTATTTATCAGGTCCCATGACTGGCATGAGTCCAGCTAAACTTTCTAAAGTTGTTTGAGGTCTGTTACACTCATCTTTATCAACTGTTACTTCTTGCTCAGTAACTTCTTTTGTTTCTTTGTTCATAACGTCCATTTTTGTTTTCAAAGGAACGATTTCATCTGTAAATTTTCCAGCGCTTTGCGCTTCAGCTGTACGCTGTTGACTCTGAAGTGAGTATTCATCTTGCTGTTCCCTGCTTACTTTGTATCTATCTGCAACAATGTCTGCTGTATTAATCATTGGCATCCATAAAGCAGGACAAATTTTTTGCAATTCAGGCTCTATCAAGTATTTCATATTTAAGTTCTGCTGTGTCATTGAAATTGACTCAACTCCACCACCTATTGCAACTTTGATACCATCCACAATGATTCTTTGAGCTGCAACAGCAATACTTTGAAGTCCTGATGAGCAAAATCTATTGATTGTAGTACCAGGAACAGTAACAGGACATCCGCCAGCTATCGCTACGTTTCTTCCAATATTATGACCAGTTGCAGCTTCAGGTTGTCCACAACCAAATATAATATCTTCAACTTCACCAGACTCTATTCCGGCTCTTTCAATTGCGTGTTTTACAGTATGGCCCCCCATCGTAATTCCATGAGTTTTATTAAATCCACCACGCATAGCTTTTGCTAAACCAGTTCTGGCAGTTGATATTATTGCAGCTTCTCTCATACGATTATTTCCCTGAAAATATTAAAAAACGTAACATAAACTTTTTATATGAAAAAAAAAGTTAAAATTTAATATATCTAAAGATGCTTAAAATAGCCTCATATTTTGGCATATAAATTTCTTTATTATGCTTGACCAGATTTAATTACGAGGCTAAAAATTCGCATTCATAATAACACACGAATCTAAAATGGTAATGCTTAAAACAGAAATGTCTCTTCCTAACTGGGTTCCAGAGGGTTATAAAAAACTTGGTTGGCATGCAGGATTTGATGTACTCATTGGACCAATGTATTTTAAAAAAGAAAATGATGGAAACTTTAAATTCATTACAAAAATTTTAGACAAGCACTTGAATGCTCATGGAATTGCACATGGTGGATACTCAATGTCATTAGCAGATATTTTTTTAGGCTCATTGGTGTTTACTGCATGTGGAAAGAAACCTTGCAGTACTATCTCTTTAAATTGTAATTTTGTAAGCCCAGGTCTTCAAGATGACATTATTGAGTGTGATGGAAAAGTTACCAAAACAACAAAATCTCTTGTATTTGTAGAAGGAAACTTGATTTCAAAAGATAAAGTTATTTTATCAGCTTCAGGTATCTGGAAAATACTTAATCAATAATATTTAGTAAATCTCTCCAGGCTTATATAAGTTTTAATATCGGAAAACTTATTATTTCTTAACATTTTTTTTATTTCGCTGACTGAGAAGATTTTTGTTTCTAAGACCTCGTCATCATCAAAATTTGTTTCTGTTTGTTTATAACAATGTGTTAAATATGAATGAATAACACATGTGTTGTAAGCTGGAGTAGGAAAGTATTTGCCTATAAGCCTCCATTGCTTCCCATGATAACCAGTTTCTTCAATTAATTCACGTTTTGCGCATTGTAATGGTTTTTCACCAGGGTCAATCGTTCCTGCCGGTACTTCTAACATGATCTCGTCAGCGCCATACCTATACTGCTTAATCAAGATAATATATTTCTTATCTACAATTGGCACTATAGCAGTTATCCCATTATGGCGAATAACATCTCTTGTGGCTCTTCTACCATTTACCCAAATGACTTCATCTAACTGAAGTTTAAATACACTAGCATCAATACTTTTTTTTGTTTTAATGAATTTTGCTTTTTTCATTTTATTTTTGAAATTGACGCATATTAATAAATTCTACTTTTGAATGATACTCTTCAATAAGATTAATCAAATCACTTGGTGCAATAGAAACTGTTGCCGTATTAACTAGCGGATGAAAATTAACTATATCAAAGTTCGTAAATTCCGTGTCAAAGAAGAATTTAACTTTTTTTTCATAATCGTTTAATAATCCAAACGGTGATACAGATCCTGGCTTAATACCTAAATATTGCAAAAGATATTCTTCTCTCGCAAATGATAGTTTCTTTGAGCCTAGCGGAATTGCAGCTTTCTTAAGGTCAGCAATAATATCTTCTATGAAGCTAACTAAATAAAAATTATCTTTTTTATCCTTTAAGAAGAGATTCTTTGAATGAGCTCCTTCGATCTGACCTCTTAAATTTTTTGAGTCTTCCACTGTAAATAATGGTTTGTGCTCAGTTAATTTAAATCGAATAGATTTCTTGTTGAGTAAGTCTATTAAACCTTCTCGATCCATTATTAACTAAACTTTTGAAGATTTTTTTTATACTGCGAATTTGGATATTTACTAATGATTAAACTGAATTTCTTTTTTGAAATCCAGCCATTTTTTAGGGCAATTAATTCAATTGATCCCACTAGGGTTTTTTTATTTTTTTGATATCTTTGAACATATTTAGAAGCCTCAAGCATTTCGGCGGCATCGCCTGTATCAAACCATTTTATATCTTTTTTGAGAGGGAATACATTGAGCAGTTGTTTCTCTAAATACGCAAGATGTACATCAACGATTTCTAACTCTCCTCTTTTAGAAGGTTTAAGTTTTCTAACTACCGATTTAGATTCGACGTCATAAAAATATAACCCAGGTATCGTTAAATTACTTTTAGGTTTCTTTGGTTTTTCAATAATTGATCTGATTTTCCCTTTTTTTCCAAGATCAATAACTGCAGATTTTGAGGGATATTTGGTTTTTACGGCTAAGACTGCTGCACCCGAATTAATTGATTGCACTTGCTTTAGTATTTTTCGAAAACTTTCTCCAATGAAAAGATTATCCGCCAAGGCTAGGACAAATGGCTGTTGAGCAATAAATTTATTCGCAACATTTATTGCATCAGGTATGCCTTTTTGTTTCGCCTGGAAAGAATATTTAAAACGCATACCTAACTGATTACCTGTGCTAAATAGTTTTTTAAACCTAGGCATATCCTGCTTACGTGAAATAAATAATACTTCCCTAATGCCTGCAAGCATTAAATTGGACAGTGCATAATAAAGCAATGGCTTATCATATAAGGGCAGTAAAGGCTTTGGTGCCGCTTCAGTTGATGGAAACAGTCGAGTTCCCTTACCAGCGGCAAGAATAATTCCTTTTTTAAATCTCATTTAAATTTTTTATATCTAATTTAATGCTTATCAGATTTACGTTTTAGGAAATTTTTATTCCTTAAGTTCCTATATTCAGGATCTTTTTTTTGCATTTTTGCCATCATAGTGTTCATGACATCTTCTTTATGAAGGGTCGCCGCATTCCATAATGCTACATTTTCTAATCCCTCTTTTACCGAATGGTCTCTAGAGTAATTTAAAACTTCTTTAGTAACCCACATAGCTAAAGGTGTTTTTGAAGCAAGTCTATCAGCAATTTTAAATGCGCTTTCCAGCATTTCTTCATGATTTTCATGCAGAGAACTTACAAGTCCCACCTCTTTTGCTCTATCTGCAGAAACTTTCTCTCCCATCATTGTCCATTCTCTCGCAATACCAGCAGGAATAATTTTGGGTAGTCTTTGAATAGTGCCAATGTCTGCAGCAAGTCCAACATTAATTTCTTCTATTAAAAAGAAAGCATCTTTTGTGCATAATCTAATATCAGCTGCAGTGATTAAGTCTATTCCTCCACCAATACATCCACCTTGAACAGCTGCTATTACTGGAAACCGAGCTGTTTCCAAACAAGTAGCTGCATTCTGTAAATAATGCAGTTGCTGCAAGAAGTAACCTCTGCTTCTTCCAAGTTCATTTTCACTTTGGTTTTCAACCACATCATCCTTAAACATATTTAAATCTATGCCAGATGAAAAGTGAGGACCTGTTGACGAAACAACCAAGGCTCTGATTTCACCGCTACTATCTAGTTCTTCAACTTCTTTGGGAAATAAATTCCAAAAATCCTCATTCATTGAGTTTCTTTTCTCAGGCCTGTTGAACCTTATATGAGCTATAGAATTGTTTATTTCGACATCAAATGGTTTAGACATATTTTTTACTCGCATTAAATATTTGAACTATATAAACTATATATATATTTAAAACTTACTAAAATACATAAAAAATGCCTATTAATTACAATGAAATAATGTCAATGACATCTGAGAATGTTGAAATTTCCTACTCTGATAAGGATTCAATTCTCTATAGCCTTGGAGTTGGTCTAGGTAATGATCCAATGAATATGGCAGAGTTAAAATATGTTTATGAAAACTCACAAGTTGCGTTACCATCAATGGCAACAAATTTTCAATATCATTCACCCTTACTTTTAAAAGCTAACATAAATTTCATTTTAGTAGTGCATGGTGAGCAAAAACTGTCTTTTACAAATCCCCTGCCGGTATCTGGAGATTTTATTTCTAATGCTAAGGTAATAGGTTGCTATGATAAAGGTGCAGGCAAAGGTGCAATCATAGATGTGGAGACTACAATAAATCTAAAAAAAGATAATACTGAAATCTGTAAACTTGTAAGTACAACATTTGCAAGGGGTGATGGAGGCTTTGGAGGTCCTGAATCTCCAAAAAGCGAAATAATTAAACCAGAAGGTGATCCGGATATCATTCATGAAATTGAAACAAAGCCGGATCAAGCTTTAATATTTAGACTCTCAGGCGACTATAATCCGTTGCACTCCGATCCAAATTTTGCAAAGACTGCAGGATTTGAAAAGCCTATCCTCCATGGCATGTGCACTTATGGTATAGCATGCCGCTCGCTCGTAGAAACTGTATGTGAGGGTGATGCTAAAAGGTTAAAAAAATTTGATTGTCGTTTTTCATCCCCAGTATATCCTGGTGAAACTATCATTACTGAAATGTGGAAGGACGGGAGTAAAATTTACTATCAATCTAAAGTAAAAGAGCGAAACAAAATTGTGATTAAGAATGGAGTAAGTGAAATAACATGATACCAAAAGTCGGAATAGCAGAAGGAAAAGAACCTTTATTTTATAATGATTCTCATCACGCTTGGAGAGATGAGGTTAGAAAATTTGTAGCTAAAGAAATAGCACCATTTGTAGAAGAATGGGAAGAAGCTGGAGAATTCCCGAGAGAATTATACAAAAAAGCCGCCGAGGTTGGTCTGATGGGTATGGGTTATGATGAGAAATACGGTGGGACCACGGAAGGTATTGATATATTTCATGGTATTGTTACTGCAGAAGAATTTGCTCAAGGTTGCGGTGGTGTTTCTGCTAGCCTACTTTCACATAACATTGCAATTCCTTTAATTCAATCTCTTGGAACTGAAGAACAAAAAGAAAAATTTATACCACCAGTTGTAAAGGGGGAAAAAATAGCGGCTCTTGCAATGACCGAGCCTTCAGGCGGCTCTGATGTTGCAAGCTTAAAAACTAAAGCTGTAAGAAAAGATGACCATTTTGTGGTTAATGGTTCAAAAATGTTCATTACAAGTGGAATGAGAGCAGACACTTTTGTTGTTGGAGTAAGAACTGGTGGAGAAGGAGCTTCTGGAATATCTGTACTTGTAATTGAAAAAGATACACCAGGCTTTACTCAAACTCCACTCAAGAAAATGGGCTGGTTAAGCTCTGATACAGCTGTTTTATATTTTGATGATTGCAAAGTTCCTGTTGAAAATTTAATAGGTGGTGAAAATAGTGGTTGGATTGGTGTGATGAGCAATTTTAGTCAGGAAAGATTGGGTATGGCTGCAGGAATGAATGCTTATTCACAAATCTGCATTGATGAAGCTGTAGCCTGGGCCAAGGAAAGAAAAACTTTTGGTAAGCCGCTAATCGATAATCAAGTAATCAAACATAAACTTGTCGAAATGAATAGAGTTGTAAGAACATCTCGAGCATGGACTGAATTATTATCTTGGAGAGTAATGAATGGAGAAAGTCCTATTGCAGATTTAGCTATGCTGAAAGTCCATGCAAGTAAGGCTATGGAATTGTGTGCGCGAGAAGCAATGCAAATACTTGGTGGTGCAGGATACCTGAGAGCAAACAGTGGTCCTGGTAAAGTTGAGAGAATCTATAGAGAAGTAAGAGTTAATGCAATTGGCGGTGGTTCAGAGGAAATTATGTATGACTTAGCCGCAAGACAATTAGGATATAGATCTTAATTAAAACTCAGCTACTTCCATATCCATCATTGATGATTTACCTGCCTGCACTTTTTTAGAATACATTATTAATTCTGGCATAATTTTTTCTACAAAATAAGTGCCTGTTTTAATCTTGTTCTTGTGAATTGGCTCATTTTTTCCCATTGAGAACTTAGCCATTCTTGCCCACATATAAGTCATCGAGGATAAAGCCATCAAATTAAGATAATCTGTTGCTGATGATAGAGCATTTTCAGGATCCTGCATTCCGTTTTGCATTAGCCACATAGTTGAAGTTGTAACTTCTTTTAATGCATTTTCTAACGGCTTTATGAAGGTTTCGATTTCATTGTTATCTTTATTTTCATTTAAAAAGCTTTGAACTTCTTTTTGGAAGTTTTGTAACATTCTGCCTTTATGCATTGTGAGTTTTCTTCCCACTAAATCTAGTGCTTGAATGCCATTAGTACCTTCATAAATCATAGTAATTCTTACATCTCTTAAGTATTGTTCAAGAGGGTATTCCTGCGTAAAACCGCTACCCCCAAGTACTTGAAGACTTTCAGAACAATTCATGAAACCTTTTTCTGTACAATAAGCTTTTATTATCGGCGTCATTAAGGCCGCAAAGTCGTCAGCATCCTGTCTCACTTGCTCATCAGGATGATCTTCTGCAAGATCAATTTTCATTGCTGTGTATATACAAAGTGCTCTCATTGCCTCGGTAGTTGATTTAACATTCATCAGCATTCGTCTAACATCAGGATGAACAAGGATGCTGTCTGCTTTGCTGTCTGGATCTTGTTTCTCTTTGACTACTGATCTCATCTGCTTTCGTTCTTTAGCAAATTCTAATGCATTTTGATAAGAAATTTCAGACATTGCTATAGCTTGTAAACCAACTTTCAGCCTGGCATCGTTCATCATTAAGAACATTGCTTCCATACCTTTATTTTCTTCACCTACAAGCCAACCTTTAGCATTGTCTAGGTTCATGACACATGTTGGTGATGAATTAATGCCAAGTTTATGTTCAAGACCGCCACAAAATATAGGATTCCTTGAATTATCATCTAATCTCTTTGGAACTAAAAATAAACTTATCCCTTTTATTCCTGCTGGTGCATCAGGGGTTCGAGCCAAAACAAGATGAATTATGTTTTCTGTAAGGTCATGTTCGCCGAATGAAATCCAGATCTTTTGACCGTTTAGTTCATAATAGTCATCAACTGGTTTTGCTGTTGTTTTGATTAAACCTAAGTCAGTTCCACATTGTGGCTCGGTGAGACACATAGTGCCCATCCATTCACCAGAGGTCATGTTTGGCAGGTACTTATCTTTCAATTCTTCAGTCGCCTTTTTTAATATTGTTTTCATGGCACCATGACTAAGTCCTGGACCCATATAGAATGCCATGTTAGATGCGATACCAACTTCACCGGCGAGTATGGCTGTTGTAAATGGAGCTCCACCTCCTCCATATTGAGTTGGCATTGTAGCCCCTACATAACCAGAGTCCTTTACAACCTGGTAAATTTTTTTAAATGCTTTAGGTGTATGAACTTCTGGGCCTTCTGGGCCATCTGGAAGATATTTAAGACCTTCGCGATCACCAATTTTGTTACTATCGACGACTTCTAATTCATTCAAGCGGCCAATCTCACCAACAACACTCATTAGCGTATCAGAGTCATAATCCTTGAATTTGTCTATGCCTGCAATGACCTCATCATAATTGAGCATGGCAAGGTTATATTTAAAATCTTCTATTGGACTTTTATACGACATAGGTTTAAGAATAATTATTGTAATTTAAAATAATATATAACCATTGTCTTATAAATTGCAAATTTCTAATTTTGCTATCCATGTCGCTAGGAAAAGTCTGAAAAGTGAGAAAGTATGAGTATTTATCTGCCAATTGCAGAACTCTCAGTTAATATAATCTTGCTACTATCAATAGGTGGCGTAGTCGGTTTTTTGTCAGGTATGTTTGGTTTAGGTGGAGGATTTTTAATGACCCCTATCCTCATATTTATGGGTATTCCGACAAATGTAGCTGTAGCAACATCAGCTAATCAAATCGTCGCTTCATCAATTTCTGGAACAATTGGCTACTGGCGACAAGGCTTAGTTGACTTCAAAATGGGTGGTGTATTGCTGATTGGCTCATTCTTTGGGTCTATTTTAGGCGTGTGGATTTTCAGTAGATTGGTCGTCCTTGGACAAATTGATACTGTCATATCTATTTTATATTTTGCTCTTCTTACTTCAATTGGTCTAATTATGCTCATTGAAAGCTCTCAGGTCATCAGGGATAGGGTAAGAAGAAAAACTGTAAAGAGAAAAATTCATTACCATAACTGGGCACATAAATTGCCATTTAAAATGAAATTCTATAAATCTAAACTATATATTAGCGCAATACCTCCTATCATCATTGGATTCGTAATTGGAATTCTTTCAGCAACAATGGGTATTGGGGGAACATTCATTTTGATTCCTGCTATGATTTATTTTCTTGGAATGCCTACATCGAAAGTAATTGGCACTTCATTATTTCAAATTATTTTTGTTACAGCACTTGTTACATTATTGCATGCGACAACCACTTATGCTGTTGATGCAGTTTTAGCATTCTTTCTGATAATCGCCTCTGTTATCGGTGCACAATTAGGAGTATTAGCTGCTAATAAATTAAGAGGAGAAGAAATTAGAGCGCTTCTTGCAATTATTGTATTGGGTGTTGCAACTAAAATAGCACTCGACTTGCTAGTGGAGCCAAACGAGATTTTTAATATTTCTGTCATCAGGGCTTTGTTCTAAAATGAATTTTAAAATATTTTTATTAATTAAATTATTTGTATTATTTTTAATTTCGTCAGCCTCAGCACTTGTGATTGGATCTGATGAAGAAGAAATATACATTGATGCCAATTTTTCAGGAAAAAACCTTCTCGTATTTGGAGCATTTTATTCAGATCCCTCGCAAGCAAGAGACGATAAGAGTGATATTCTGATTGAAGTAGTCG
>CACHYW010000002.1 GCA_902584215.1 uncultured Pelagibacteraceae bacterium | reverse complement strand
GTGCCCTATGTTTATTTCCTCGTATTGGTGGATTCATCTGAGCATATGTGCCAATTTTTTTATAACAATCAGGTGAAGATAATACTAGGTGTTGAGGGGTCACTTCAAATGTTACGTATTTCCTATTTCTTAGAAGTAATTTTACTTCATCAGCAGTTGTAATATGTAAAATATGAATTTTCTTTTTTGTTAAATTTGCAGACTTAATAAGATTTTTTGTCGATTTAATTGCAGTTTCAACATTTCTCCATACTTCATGTGACCTAGGTTGACTTTTTTTAATATATTTTTTTCTTATATTCAAAAGATCTTCGTCTTCTGAATGGAACGAAATCATTTTTTTAGTATTTTTCATTATTTTTTGAATGTCTTTATGGTTTGACACTAATAATGTGCCTGTAGAAGATCCCACAAATACCTTTACACCACAACATCCTCTAAGTTTCTCAACTTTTTTAATTTCAGCAATATTGTCTTTCTCTGCGCCAAAGTAAAAGGCATAATTACAAACCATTCTATTTTTTGCCATTCCTAATTTTTTTGTAAATAATGACTTGGTTGTGATGCTCGGCTTATTGTTGGGCATATCAAATACAGATGTGACGCCACCCGCAACAGCTGCATAGCTACCTGACTTTAAGTCTTCTTTTTTTGTATTTCCTGGCTCTCTAAAATGTACTTGAGTATCAAAAACACCCGGAAGAATATGGAGTCCTTCTGCATTAAATCTTTCTTTTGATCTCTCATTACTTAAGTTGCCGGTCTTGAATATTTTTCCATTTTTTATTGCTATATCAAAATTGCTAACCTTATTGTGCGATACAACAGCTCCATTTTCAATAATGAGATCAATCATCCTACTTCCTTCTTAATTGTATTGAGTACTTTTTCAACAGTTAAGTTTAAAGGATCATCTAAAGCTGGATAGTCCGATGATTTAATAACTTTATGATCTCCCCAAGGACCGTAAACAATTTCATTTGTTGGTCCAAAAAGGGCAAATGTTTTACACTGTGTTGAAGCAGCAAGATGCATTAGTCCACTATCACTGCCAATAAAGAAACTACATTTATTAAAAATAGGTATCATATGACGTAAGTTTCCCCAATCGAATAAGTTAATTATATTTAGGGATGAGTCATCAATCATTTTAAAAAATTTTTCTCTATTTGGAATATCTTTTGAAATACCTGTGAATATTATTGTATAGTTCTTGAAGAAATCGTTTTTAAATAACTCAAAATATTTTTCAATAGCCCAGTCTTTCTGCTTCCAATTTGAATAGGGTGATACCGCTATAAAAGGACCACTAGCTTTAATCTTGTTTTCACTTTCTAACTCGTCGGTTGAATCATACCAAATAAATGGGGATATTTTTTTCGAAGTCTTTAGAAAATTTGTAAATTGAATTATTTTGTGAAAATTATCATTGCCCTTAAAAATTTTACGGGACTTTGCGAATAATAAATATGCTGTAATAGACGATCTCAAATCAACAACTAGATCCCATTTTTTAAATATACAAGACTGCCAAACATTTAGCCAGTGCAAGCCATATTTTTTTTTGTTTATTACAATAATTTTTTCAAGGTGAGGCATTTTTTCATAGAGATCCTTGGAAAATGGACTAGTAATGATAGTAAATTTGGATTGGTTATTTTCATCAATTAAAAAGTTTATAATTGATGATGCTAAGATGGTATCTCCAATTCTTGTAGGTCCTATAAATAAAATGTTCATAATAATTGTTTATTTATATCATATCTTTATTTGGTGCCGTCGGAGAGACTCGAACTCTCACGAACTATGTTCACTGATCCCTCAAACCAGCCTGTCTACCAATTCCAGCACGACGGCAAATTTCCCTATTTTCTAGGAATAAGTTGTATTGTTGAAATATATACATTTAACTATAATTGTAATAATAGATAATAAAAAAAATAATACATGTTAAGTGAAGAATTAAAATATCCCTCAAATTTTACTCCTGAAGTTCAAAATGCGACAGCTGAACTTTATAAAGGGGTAGAAAAAGTAATTCCAGCTGTGGAATGGCCGTTTCATGCGCCGTTGATTCATGAGATCAATAAACTTAAAAAAGAGAAAAACATTGCTATTCTTACACACAACTATCAAACACCTGAAATATTCCATTGTGTTTCAGACATTGTGGGAGACTCACTAAAGCTTGCTTATGAAGCTAGAGATTCAAAAGCTGAGACAATAATTGTTTGTGGCGTTCATTTTATGGCAGAAACTGCAAAGATCTTAAGTCCTGATAAAAATGTTTTAATACCAGATATAAGAGCAGGATGTTCACTTGCTGACTCTATTACAGCTGATGATATAAAATTGTTAAAACAAAAATATCCTGGTGTTCCAGTTGTTACTTATGTCAATACATCTGCAGAAGTGAAAGCTGAAACAGATGTTTGTTGTACATCTGGTAACGCAAAAAAAGTTGTAGAAGCACTTGGAACAGAAAGTGTAATTTTTTTACCTGATGAGTTTCTAGCAAAAAATGTTGCTGCTCAGACTAATGTAAACATTATTTCATGGAAAGGGCGGTGTGAAGTTCACGAAAGGTTCACTGCTCAAGAAATATTAGCCTATAAAGAACAACATAAAGACATTGTTGTACTTGCTCATCCTGAGTGTTCTCCTGAAGTAGTAGCTGTTAGTGATTTTGCTGGATCTACAGCTGGAATGAGTAATTATGTAAAAGATAATCAGCCCCAAAAAGTAATAATGGTTACTGAATGTTCAATGAGTGACAATGTAGCTATTGAAAATCCTGATGTTGAGTTTGTCAGGCCTTGTAATCTATGTCCACATATGAAAAGAATATCTCTTAAAAAAATATACGATGCAATTCGTTTTAATCAATTTCAGATAGAAGTAGATAAAGATATTGTTGACCGAGCTCGGTTATCAATTGATAGGATGTTAGAAATTGGAAGAAGCTAATTATGGCTGACGCTATCTACAGACCAGATGTGGTTATCGTGGGAGGCGGTGTAGCTGGGCTAACCACAGCGCTAAACCTAGCACCACGAAAAGTATGCATTATTACTAAAAGTACTCTAGGAGTGAATACCTCAAGTATGTGGGCCCAAGGTGGCATTGCGGCAGCAGTTGGAATTAACGATAGTGTTAAAAGTCATATTGAAGATACTGTAGCAACCGCAAAAGGTCTTGCTGACGAGAATGTCATTGTCAAAGTAGTGAGTGAGGCAGAAAATATTATTAGTGATCTTGAAAGCTTCGGTGTGAACTTTGATAAAAATGATGATGGCTCTTTTGATTTAGGGTTAGAAGCAGCTCACAGCAGTAACCGAATAGTAAGAGCGAAAGGCGATAGTTCTGGCATTGAAATTATGAGGGGTTTAATAGAAAAAGTTCGTGAAAGTCACAATATTACTGTTTTGGAAAACGTCTCAATAGATAGCATTATGTCAGAGAATAACACTATACATGGAGTTATTGGAAGATTGGTACAAGATAATGTTCCAGATAATCATGTCGTTATTGAAAGTTCAAATGTTGTACTTGCAACTGGAGGCCTAGGTGGGATATTTGCAAATACGACTAACCCAAGAAGCTCTTATGGTGAGGGAATAGCCCTTGCTGCTCAAGCAGGTGCAGTTTTAACTGATATGGAGTTTATTCAATTCCATCCAACAGGACTTGATTTCGGTTTAGACCCCACTCCACTTGCTACTGAAGCCATTAGAGGTGACGGTGCTTATCTAGTAAACCAAAATGAGGAAAGGTTTATGCTCGGGATTCATCCTGAAAATGAGTTAGCACCCAGAGACCTAGTTGCTCAAAATTTATTTAAACAAATTGAGCAAGGAAACTCTGTCTTTCTTGATTGCCGCAAGGTAAGTAATGAATTTGAAACAAAATATCCTCAAGTTGCATCGTACTGTCAAGCAGCAGGACTTAATCCGAAAATAGACTTGTTACCAATACTTCCAGTTGCTCATTATCACATTGGAGGAGTTAAAACAGACTTGGAAGGAAAAACTTCAATAGAAGGACTTTGGTGTTGTGGTGAAGTTGCAGCAACAGGCATACATGGTGCAAATCGTTTAGCATCTAATTCATTACTTGAATCTATGGTATTTGGAAGAATTGTTGCAAAAAATATAAATAGCTTGCCAATTAAAAAGGTGAATAAAATTAATCCTGACTTCATAAGAATGCATAAAGAAAAAACTAAAAATAGAATTAGAGCGAAGAAATATATTTGGCAACTTCGTTCTTCTATGATGAGAAATATTGGCATTGTAAGAAACCATAGCTCAATTATAAGAGGGCTTCATGATATTCTTAAGATTGAACGAGAGTCGAAGGGGCTGTCTGCTAAGCTAAATGATATGATACTAGTAAGCAAATTTATAATTATTGGTGCGTATTTGAGGAAAGAAAGTAGAGGATGCCACTTAAGATCTGACTATAAAAATACAGAAGATAATTTTATTTTGCATTTTGATCTCAAATTCTCAGATTTAGACAGCAAAATCACAGAGATCTTAAATTTGGCTGATAACCAAAATCATAGACAAGTTGTTAACTAAAAAATATATAAACCAGCTAATAATTACTGCTCTCTTGGAAGACATGGGGAGAGAGGGCGATATAACATCAAAAGTATTAATTCCTAAGTCATCTATTTCAAAAGCAACAATTGTTGTCAAAGAAAGAGCTGTAATATGTGGTATTAAATTTGCTGAACAAACCTTTAAAAAATTAGATAAGTCGCTAAAAATTAAAATTCTTAAAAAAGATGGCGAACTCGTAAGCAAGGGGGAAAAAATAATTACAATAATAGGAAAAACACAAAATATCCTAACTGCGGAAAGAACTGCACTTAACTTTTTAGGCTTAATGTCTGGTATTGCATCTAAAGCAAAAAAATTTTCAGATATAGCTAATCCATATGGCTCAAAAATCTATTCTACTCGTAAAACCATTGCTGGTATTCGTAAACTTGAAAAATATGCTCTAACAGTCGGAGGGGCTTATATCAATAGAGAAACACTCGATGATTTCTTTTTTATTAAAGATAATCATTTGAAGAAAAATTCTGAAATAAAAGAATGTATTCACAAACTTAAGAGGTTTAATCCAAACAAAAAAATCACAGTTGAAGTAGATAATATAAGACAGCTTAAAGAAATTATTGATCAAAAAATTGAGGTTGTTTTATTAGACAACATGACCCCAGGCCAGGTCAAAAATTGTGTCAAAATTGTAAATGGGAGATTTGAATGTGAAGCATCTGGAAAAATAAATTTAAAAAATCTTTTGTCTTATGCAAAGACAAAAGTAAACCGCATATCTATAGGCCAGCTTACTCACAGCATTAATAATGTGGATTTTGGATTAGATATCTGAATGTACAGCAGATCTATCATTCCTGATGAATTTAATGCTCCAACAGAATATATAACCGAAAAATTTGTATTACGTCCACTCACAATTGAGCATGTAAATGAAGACTACGAAGTAGTAATGAGCAGCATAGATCATCTTTATAAGCTGATGGATAACAGTGAATGGCCCAAAGGTTTATCTTTGCAGGAAAATTTGATTGATCTTGGCTGGCATCAAAGAGAGTTTACCTTAGGTCACTCTTTTGCGTATACTGTTTTATCTCCAGAAAGTAATAAAATTATAGGCTGTTGTTATATTTATCCTTCAGCAGATACTCAATATGAAGTTCAAGTTTTTTTCTGGATCAAAGAAAATCTTTTGAGAGAGGGTCTAGAGCCTGAACTAGGAATCACAATTAAAAGTTGGCTAGAGGAATCTTGGCCATTCAAAACATTTGATTTTCCTGGAAGAAATATTTAATTATTCAAAAATTTTTTGGTACTCAGCTGTAAGTTCTTTTATTGAGACTCTTTTTTGTTGCATAGTATCACGGTTTCTTATTGTGACTGTTTCATCTTCTAAGGTTTCGAAATCAACAGTTATACATATAGGTGTGCCAATTTCATCATGCCTTCTGTAACCTTTGCCAATATTGCCTGAATTTTCTAAAATTACTCGACCTAATCCAAGTGATTGTAGATCTTTTTTTATGTTCCTCGCTCTATTAACTAGTTCTTCATTGTTCCTCTTGAGGGGAATAACAGCAGCTTTGATTGGAGACAAGTGGGGTTTTAGCGCTAATAAAATGCGCGTGTTGTCATTTTCTAGCTTTTCTTCGCGATAAGCTTCATTTAAAAGTGCTAAGACTCCCCTATCAACTCCTGCTGATGGCTCAATAACGTAAGGTATAAACCAATCTTTACTTTCAGAATTTTGAACAGCGAGTTTAGTTGTAGATTCTTTATTTTTCATAACTTCTGCAGAAATTTTAAAGTCGCTCTGATTTTTTGTGTGTGAGCCTAAATCAAAATCTGTTCTATTAGCTATTCCCTCTAATTCTTCTAAACCGTGAGGGAATTCATACATCAAATCTACAGTAGCTTTTGAGTAATGAGATAAATCGCTATTTTCTACATTTAGTTTTTTTAGATTACTAGGATTGATTCCTTGATGAACCCACCAATCGTACCTTTCCGCAACCCAGTAGTCATGCCACTTTTCATCTTTTCCAGGTTCAACAAAAAATTCAAGCTCCATTTGCTCAAACTCTCGAACTCGAAAAATAAATTTTCCAGGAGTCACTTCGTTTCTGAATGCTTTACCTATCTGCGCGATACCAAAAGGTACTACTTTATTAGTAGAGTCTAAAATATTTTTGAAATTAGTGAATATTTGTTGCGCCGTTTCAGGTCTTAAGTATGCATAATTACTACCATCATCAACTGGTCCAACCGCAGTTTTAAACATTAAATTGAAAGGCCTTGGATCGGTTAAATCTATTGAACCACACTGAGGACATTTATTGTCATTATGTTGGTCAGCTCTAAATCTATGATTGCAACTTTTACAATCAACTAGTGGATCAGAAAATGTATCTTCGTGTCCTGAGTGTTTAAGAACTTGCTTTCCCGTTAGAATCGATGCATCCAAGCCCTCGACATCATCCCTTTCATAAATCATAGATTTCCACCAGGACAATTTAAGGTTATTCTTTAATTCGACACCAAGTGGCCCGTAATCATAAACTCCCTGAAGTCCTCCATAAATCTCATTTGATTGGAATATAAAACCCCGTCTTTTACAAAGAGAAACAAGTTCTTCCATATTTTTAGAGACCATAACGGCTCCAAAAAGAGTTTGCCTTTATTGCCTGAATTAATTGATCAACCAGATCATTAGAGCCGTATCTACTACTGAATAAATTTTTTACAAAAGATTTTTTTTCCTCAATATGTCTTATCTTTATGTTTTTTCCATAATGTTTGTCAAGATAGGTATTCAAATTTTCATTGGAATCCACCAATCCAATGTTTTTTCCTTGTTCTCCAGTCCAGAATTCACCATTGAAAACTTGAGAGGGCTTTATCTTCTTTTTTCTACTCTTCAGGACTAAGTCTTTGAAATTTTCAAAAATGCTATCTTGAACCTTTATTAATTTTGATACATCTTTTTTTGATACTTCCTCAAAAGGATCTAAAAATGATTTACGGTCTCCTTTAGTAAAAACTCTTCTTTTAATACCAACTTTATCAATAAGTTTTTTAAATCCAAAAGATGCGCTAATAACTCCTATTGACCCAACGATAGAACTTTTATTTGCCAAGAGAATATCACCTGCGCACATTAGCATATAGCCTCCTGAGGCGGCGACATCTTCAGCAATGGTGATCACTTTTACTTTATTTTTGTTTGAAAGAGTTTTAATTCTATCATAAATCAACTCTGATTGAACTGGAGACCCGCCAGGAGAATTAATTTTGATAACAACAACGTTTGGTTTTTTGTAAGTAAAAGTTTTATCAAGTATGTTTGAACAATTTTCAAGGGTTAGTCCTTTTTGGAACCTACCAAGGTCACCAATTACTCCTCTTAAGCCAACAATATTAATGCGAGTTTTAGTTGAAAAGATGCTCATATTTGAAATTATTTACCAGAAATCTATAACTTTTAATTATACGAGACTATATTATAACTACAGCAAAATATAAAACAAAAACATTAGTTTATTAAATGAGTCATCCTATTCATGCCCTTTCAAAAACCTTAAGGTCCTCTCTAAAAAGAGTTAATAAAGAAATCAAAGATAATATAAAGGATGAGGAAAAACTCATAACTGCAACGGCTGGTCACTTACTCAATTCTGATGGAAAGAAAATTCGACCACTCCTGACACTTATTATTTCCAGAATGCTTAAATATAGAGGTAATGCTGATGTGACGCTGGCTGTATGCATTGAATTCATACATAACGCAACTTTATTGCATGATGACGTTATAGATACTGGAAAAATACGGAGAGGCAAGAAAAGTGCTAACGAAATTTGGGGCAATAAGGTTAGCGTCCTCGTGGGTGACTATCTTTTAAGTAAGGCATTTAAACTCATGGTCAAAAATAAGTCTCTTAAGCTTTTAGAAATCTTATCACAAACCTCGCTCGTACTAGCGAGAGGCCAAATACAAGATGTTGGTAATGCCCAAAATATAAAATTGAGTGAAAAACAATACCTATCAATTATTAATGCTAAAACAGCAGAGCTGTTTAGAGTATCATGTTTTCTTCCAACCATAATTGCACAACAAAATAAAAAAATTCAAAAAATATTTAATGAATTTGGATATTATTTTGGCATGTCGTTTCAGTTGTCAGATGATATCTTAGATTATTTTGGACATTCAAATAAAATGGGTAAATCAATTGGGAAAGATTTTTACGAAGGAAAAGTTACATATCCTGTGATCCAATGCTTTAGAGATTCTGATCAGAAATCAAAAGTAATAATTACAAAACTATTTCTTAAGAAAAAAAGAAATAAGAAAGATCTTACTGTTTTGTTAAAATTAATGGAAAAAACTGACTCTTATCAAAAGTCGATTGATTTTCTGCTCAAATATAATGAAAAAGCAAAGTCGAGTATTAATAAATTTGAAGATAATAGATATAAGGTGTATCTTACAAGTTTAGTAGATAACTTGGCGATAAGAGAAAAGTAAATCATGTCACATAATACATTTGGCAAATTATTTCGTTTTACCACTTGGGGAGAATCCCATGGTGTAGCTATTGGTTGTGTAATTGATGGATGTCCTCCAATGATTCCACTTAATGAAAATGATATTCAAAAATATTTAGATATGAGAAAACCAGGAACTTCTCGTTTCGTAACTCAGAGAAAAGAAGATGATAAGGTTTCTATTCTCTCTGGGGTTTTTGATGGAAAAACAACTGGAACACCTATTTTGCTCTTAATCTGGAACAAGGATCAAAAATCAAAAGATTATGCTGAAATAAAGAATAAATTTAGACCTGGCCATGCAGACATTACTTACTTTCTTAAGTACGGAATAAGAGACTACCGCGGAGGTGGTCGCTCATCTGCTCGAGAAACAGCTAGTCGTGTTGCTGCAGGAGCAGTAGCTAGAAAAGTTATTGCTCATATTTCAAAGAAAAAGATATCTATACAAGGGGCAGTGACACAAATTGGGAAGATGAGCATAAATCCTAAGCATTTTAATTGGAATGAAGTTCGTAAAAATAATTTCTTTTGTCCTGACAAAAAGATCATATCGACATGGGAAGAGTATTTAGATGTAACTCGTAAAAACGGAACTTCTTTAGGTGCAAAAATACTGGTAAATGCAAAGAATGTTCCTTCAGGACTTGGTGAGCCTATTTACGGTAAATTAGATGCTGACTTAGCATCCGCAATGATGAGCATCAACGCTATTAAAGGAGTTGAGATTGGTCTAGGAAATGAGTCTGTTGAAATCTCTGGTGATGAAAATTCAGATGAAATAAGAGTTAAAAATAAGAAAATTTCCTTTTCATCGAATAATTCTGGAGGCATTTTAGGAGGCATTTCAAGTGGTCAAGATATTAATATAAGTATTGCGGTGAAACCAACATCTTCAATCTTAAAAACAAAAAAAACAATTAATAATAAATTAAAAAATACAACCATATCCACAAAAGGGAGGCACGATCCATGCGTGGGTTTAAGAGCAGTTCCTATTGCTGAAGCAATGACAGCATGTGTTCTAGCTGATCATATCATACGTAATAAAGCTCAGTGTGGTTAAACTTTAAGATCTAATAAATATTCAATAAGTAAATAAGTTTTCTTATTTTTAAGATTTATTTTTTTGAAAGTTGTATAAATTTTTTCAGAAAGTTTTAATTTATAGTCCTCAAAAAACTTTTTATTTTTCGCTGACATACGTGGAAAGTCTTCAAAATCATCATTTATTTGAAAAATTTCACCAATATACATACCTATATCAGCAAGAAATTTTTCAATTTTTTTACTCTTTCCAGCAGATATTGCCACTGCCTGACAACAAAATGACATTAACATTCCAGTTTTAAGTTTATTAAGTTCAATCCTTTTTTCTAATTTTGCATTTGAAGAGCTTAAATCAATATATTGTCCTAATAATAAACCTTTTTCTCCTGAAAATTGACTCAAAAGCTGTATCAGTTTTATTTTTTTATCTTCGCTTATATTAAATTCCTTACTCGCTAAAGTTAAATAAGATTTTGTCAGAAGCCCACAACCAGCAAGAATAGCTGTAAATTCATTATACTTGTAATGAGTTGTTTTCTTCCCTCTCCTATATTTATCATTATCCATAGATGGTAAATCATCGTGTACTAATGAATAATTATGCAACATTTCAATAGCTGAACCTAAATTAAAAATTATATTTTTTGACAATTGAAATTCTTTACCAAATACATAGACCAAATATGGTCTAAATCTTTTGCCACCAGAATTGATTGAGTATTTTATTGATTGATTTAAAGTATTTTTATCAGGAATGAATTTTTTTTTTAAAAATGGATTAAATTCTTTACAAAAACTTCTCAAATCTTGTTTAATGTTCTGATGCCTCATTCACTTTTTTTTTGAAATTTTTCCATCAGGCAATACTTTAATTTCATCAAGTTTAAGGACCGCCTCATCTAATTTCTTTTGACAATGAGATCTAAGATGTGATCCTCTGGTATAATACTCTATAGATTTTTCTAAATCTATATTGCCACTTTCAAGATTTTCTACAATTTCAGATAATTCTTCCATTGCTTTTTCAAAAGATAGCTTATTTATTTCCTCAGGAATTTTACTCATTTTTGAAGCTCACTTAAATGCGTAATCATTGAATTTTCTAGAGCTTTTATATCATAACCACCTTCAAGCATCGATATTATTTTTCCACCACAATATTTATTAGCA
Organism: uncultured Pelagibacteraceae bacterium; assembly: GCA_902584215.1. GTDB lineage: Bacteria > Pseudomonadota > Alphaproteobacteria > Pelagibacterales > AG-422-B15 > CACNXQ01. Next base: position 72,480 of record CACHYW010000002.1, on the reverse strand, counting down.
ATTTCTCTCAACTTACCAGTAATTAGCCTGAAATCATTTTCAACAAGATTTAGCGAAGCAAGAGGATCTTTTATATGTGCATCAAACCCAGCAGAAATTAGAACAAAATCTGGTCTTTGCTCTTCTAATTTTTTTACAATTCTTTCATCAAATATCTGCTGATATTTATCAGAATTTGTCCCAGATGTAAGTGGAACATTAACAATATTACCTATTCCTATTTCATTTACATCACCCGTACCGGGATATAGTGGATACTGATGCGTTGAGTAATAAGTAACCTTTGAATTGTTAAAGAATATATCTTGAGTACCATTTCCATGGTGAACATCAAAATCAATAATAGCTATATTTTTAAACTTATACTTATTAATTAGATAATGTGCAGCAATTGCAACATTATTAAAAACACAAAAACCCATTGATCGATCATAACATGCATGGTGACCAGGTGGCCTTACAATACAAAAGGCATTTTGACTGTTATTATTCATTATAGATTCTATAGCATCTATTCCCGCTCCCGCAGCTCTTAAGGTTGCATCCAAAGAACCTTTTGAGACTGGAGTTTCTTGATCTAAGAAAACTATTTGATCATCAGATGGAAATCTTGCTAGAGTTTCCCTAACAAATTTCTCTTCATGGGCAGCATAAATAAGTGATTGCTCTATTTTATTAGGTTGTTTAATTGTTATATTTTTAAACTCTTCTTTATTTATTAGTTCAATGATATTTTGAACACGATCGGAACACTCTGGATAATCCAAGGATTGTACGTGACCTTTAAAACAGTCGTCAAAATATACAAAAGTATGTGTCATAAATGAATTCAAATAAAATTATTAAAGCCAATACAAACTCTATTAAATTAGCTGCTAGAAGTCTACTGAATGGTAAAACAATAATTATACCAACGGACACAGTTTATGGTATTGCCGCAGATGCAACGAATGAATTAGGAGTTGAAAATATTTTTAAAATTAAGAAAAGACCAAAAACATATCCACTTATTTTATTTGTAAAGTCCGTGAAAGAAGCAAAAAAATATGCGTATTTCAACGATATTGAGGAGTTACTAGCAACACATTACTGGCCTGGGCCTCTCACGCTAATTCTTCGAAAAAAAAATCGTAATATCTATAACGGTGATAAAAGGCTTTCAAAAATTGGCATTCGTATTCCAAAAAATAAAGATGTAATGAACTTACTGAAGGCTGTTAATAAACCACTCGCAACTACCAGTGCGAACATCCATCAAGAAAAAAATATTAATAATATTAATCATCTAAGCCTACTTCATAGTGATGATGTTACGCATGCGATAAGCAGTCGCGAGAGAATGAGCTTTGCAGAATCAACTTTAGTTGAGGTGAATAAAAACAAAATAAACCTTTTAAGAAAAGGCTCTATTTCAAAAAAGTCAATTGAAAATATTTTGAAAAAAAATTTATTACTTAATTAAGACTTATGCATCAACAAATGCATTAAAGGAGAAGCACCTTCTTTCACCATCTCCCCTAAAAGGGTGAACGTCATGCATTAGAAATGATGGAAATATGTATAAATCTCCCACTCTGGGCTTAAAGGTTTCTCTGTGTTTCACAAGCGGTGGGCTATTTCTTGGAAGAGACACTCGACCATCAAAGAAAGAAATTAAACCAGCTAAATCTTTTTCTTTATTACGTTTGATTGAGTTCGGTATCTTTAAATACCCTACCCCACTAATATTGCCTCTATGTAAATGTGGTGGATTAAAATCTCCAGCAAATTGACTTACGATCCAAGCTTTTTCAATTCTTATTTTTTTAACTTTAATATTAAGTGTTTTATCATAATAATCTTTTACAGATTTAATAATTTGTTTTTCGATTCCAATTTTTAAGATTTTTGAAGGTATCCTAAATTGCTGTTTCATGCTTCCTACTAATCTGTGGTCATAATCATATCTTTTTAAAAGTCTTTTATTATTAGACACCTGTTCAGAAAATTTATTTAAGAGAGCAACTGCTCTCAAAGGTAATTTTGTTTTTCCGATTGTTGGTCCAAATGGTTTGTATATCTTCATATTTTCTTGGTGCGCCCAGAAGGATTCGAACCCTCAACCCTCAGATCCGAAGTCTGATGCTCTATCCAGTTGAGCTATGGACGCATCTATATTATTATTTCAAGTAACATGCTTTTACTTAAGATACTAGAAAAATTAGGTAGGAAAAAAGTTGTTATGGATAGAGGTCCATCGCATCCTGAATATTGCTTGGCAAAGCCTTGGACAGCAAGATATTATCTCTTATTCAGAAAGAGGCCTCGTTGGTTTCCTTTTAATATATTAATACATCATATTTTGGATGATGATCATGGTGTGGGTCTTCATAATCACCCTTTTCCATATATAACAATTATTGTTAGCGGAGGGTACTGGGAAACAGATAAAAATAATAATAAAACTTGGAGAGGAAAATTTTATATTGGATTTAGAAGTGCTGATAACCTGCACAGAGTTGACTTAGAGCCTGGGATCAAACCAGTCACTATTTATATCGCTGGACCATACGGACTAAGAAAAAAAGGTCGAAGCAATTATGGCATTTCAAATTAATTGATTTCTTAGCTGCGATCTTAATTGTCTATCTTTTTTTAAATATGCCTCTCTTCTCATTGCTTCTGATTTAGAGGATAACTCTTCTTGATATAACAATTTCCATTTAGATCCTCTTGTAAACTTTGCTCCTTTAGACTCATTATGTGCTTTAAGTCTCTTATCAATATCATTACTCCAACCTACATATGTTTGTACTTTCGGGTATTTTGTACCAATGATATAGACAAAGTATCTCATATTTCTTGATATATTAATTGTATTTGGCATTGAAATAAATATAGTATCTATAAATCAATAGGAGAATAAGCATGCGAACTACTCTTACAGTTTTAGCTTTTAGTTTCATGATTTCGGCTTGTACTACTTTACAAAGCATAAATGAGACAATTAAGGGCGACGGTGTTCCTTATATTCCAGGAATATAAAGATATTTAACTGACCTCAATATGGGGTCAGTTACACCTTGTAATAATCCGTTAAAAAAGTTAATTGCCATAATCAGTTTCCATTAAGTATAATTATTTTAATGTTTAAAGTACAAATATCGGGAACTGGACTATACACACCCAAAGAAAAAATTTCTAACAAAGAATTAGTCGACTCATACAATAAGTATGTGGATGAATATAATTTATCAAACTCTAGTAATATAAATAATGGAAGTATGGAGCCACTTGAAAAATCTAGTTCTGAGTTCATTGAAAAAGCATCAGGCGTAAAATCTAGATATGTTCAAAATAAATCAGGAATTTTGGACACATCCTTTATGCGTCCAAGACTTATTGAAAGATCTGAAGATCAAATATCTAATCTTGCAGAAATGGGAGTAATTGCCGCCAAAGAAGCTATAAAGAATTCTCAAATCGATATTAAAGAGTTAGATGCGGTAATTGTAGCGTGCTCAAATTTAGAACGAGCCTACCCAGCTATAGCTATTGAAATCCAAAATGAATTAGGCATAAAGGGGTTTGCATTCGACATGAATGTTGCTTGTTCCTCAGCTACGTTTGGAATTCAAACCATTTTTGACATGATAAAGAGTGGAAGCATTAAATCAGCCTTAATGGTCAACCCAGAGATTTGTACTGGTCATTTAAATTTCAAAGACAGGGACTGTCATTTTATCTTTGGTGATGTTGCAACAGCCGTAGTTTTAGAGAGAATAAATGAAGAAATTAATAAAAATAATTCGTATGAAATACTTGGGACAAAGCTCCTTACAGAGTTTTCTAATAATATAAGAAATAATTATGGATTTCTGAATAGTTCGTCTCCTGAAGGAGTTGGTAAGGCAGACAAGCTGTTTCATCAAAATGGAAGAAAAGTATTCAAAGAAGTTATACCTAAAGTTTCTAATTTAATAAAGGATCATTTAGAAGAAAATAAACTTTCTGCCGAGGATTTAAAGGGAATGTACTTGCATCAAGCAAATGAAAATATGAATGTTCTTATTTCTAAATATGTACTTGGTAAAGAAGCATCTAGAGATCTGGCTCCCGTCGTACTCGACGAATATGCTAATACAAGTTCTGCAGGTTCAATAATTGCTTTTCATAAACATAACAACTCACTAAAAAAAGATGATCTTGCAATTATTTGCTCTTTTGGGGCAGGTTATTCTGTGGGGAATGTTATTGTGAGAAAGATTGCCTAAAAATTTGGCTCCTTAGAGAAAAGCTTCCTTACTTTTGGTTCAAAATATTCAAGAGAATAGGATTCATAATCTGGATCAAATGACTTTTGATCCCACTTTTCACAAAAGTCCACTGCATCTTGATAGTAAGGATGATCTCTAAATTTTTCTCTAGCATTACGATCCCTCCCTATGTGATGAGCATAGTAATATTCTTGAAAAATCCCATGATGAAGCATAATCCAATATACTTTTTCAGAAACATAGGGCCTTAAAACTGAAGCAACAAGTTGACTATGATTATATGGGGCAAGATTATCTCCAATATCGTGAACAAGAGTTGCCACCACCATTTCTTCATCTGCACCATCTTTTTCAGCTCGAGTTGCTGATTGAAGTGAATGCTCTAACCTTGTGACTTGATAACCATCAACTGAGCTATCTAAATTTCTCAAGGCGTCTAATATTCTATCAGGAAGATCTTTTGAAAACTTTTCTTCATACTTAGTTAAAAGATCATAATCTTCTTTTGTGCCATCTTTCATCTGAGTAAATTTTACTTTTTCCATTTATATTTCCTCTGACAATAATTTAAACTTACTTTCTGCGGAATCATGGTCTATATATAATCCCTGCAGCCATCTATTGCCTTCAGCTGTATTATAACTTGTTCTGCCATGAAGTGTTCGATAATTATTCATAATAATTAAATCTCCTGGTTCTAAGCGAAACTTGAATATATATTTAGAAGAATTTATCATTTTGTGCATCACTCTTTTTGACGCATAAAATTCATCAAGCATTTTAGGGTCTTGATAAAAAACAAAATCCAATCTGTTACTATACTTTATTTGCTTTATTTCTCCTCGCTCACTTAACTTGATAATCTTGCCAGTTTTTTCCAATATAGCATCTTTGTCTTTAAATTTAAAATTGATAAGAGTATTCGTAAGAGTGTTAAACGCATTTGGATTTTCATTTTTTAAGTCTTCTGCAACCTTAAACCCATCAACAATTGTTGAGTCGCCTCCTTGGCAACTATTATGAATACAAAAAAGAAACTGAATAGAAGGTACTGGTTTTCGATATGGATTATCAGTATGAGACTCTAATTCAATGGATGTATATGCTAAATCGTTTGGTTGTTTTTGAGACTTAACGTTGAATAATTTTCCAAAATTTGTTTCTCTTATATATCCAATTTTTTTTGCAAAATTTATAATCTCACCATCTTCGGGTTTGAGTTTGCTTACAATTGCAAATCCGTATCTATGGTAATATTTTAATATCTCATAAATTTGTTTATTTTCATTTGTATTATAATCAAATTTAAACTTTCTAAGTGAGATACTGTCTTTATTCCAAAAAACTTTGTCAGGAAGTCCTTTTGCTCTCTTTATTTCTTTAATTAAGTTTTTTATACAATACTTGGCTACATGATTATCTGAGAATTTAATTAATAGTTTATCTTCGTCTAACTTATTTACTTCTTTGATTTCTAAATTTTCAATGATTTTCTCTGGGTCATATAGTCGTTGTAGTGAATTTTGATCGACTGCTCCTTCTTCTAATGAGCGTTCTCTCATCCATAAAGGATGAAGCTTATATTGCTCATCGCCAATAGAAAACCTTATTTCTTTTGAGTCATAATTAAAATCCATAAAAAAATATAAAACTAATTTTTTAATTCTTCAATATTTTCATATTCCGATAAACAAGCAGGATTGGCTAAGGCCTCTAAATTCTTTATATTCATGCCATTGATTATATCTCTCACAGTAATTTCTGCTATTTTGCCACTTCTTGTCCTAGGTATATCACTTACTTTAATAATTTTTGCTGGTACATGTCTTATAGAATTAGAAGATCTAATATTATATTTAATTTTATCAGTAATAACTTGATCAAGTTCAATATCCTTTTGGAGTTTCACAAATAAAATAATTCTTGTGTCATTGTTCCAGTACTGACCAACTACAATAGATTCAACAATTTCATCTATTTGCTCGACAGACCTATATATTTCGGCAGTTCCAATTCTAATTCCGCCAGGATTTAATGTTGAGTCTGAACGTCCATAAATGACTATTCCATTATTTTGAGATATTTTAGCGTAATCACCTTGTGTCCATACATTCTTAAATTTTGAAAAGTATGATTTGATATATTTCTCTTTATTTAAGTCATCCCAAAATCCAATCGGCATAGATGGAAGCGGTGATTTACATACCAATTCACCTTTTTGAAGCGAACCCTGACCTTTTTCATCAAAGACATCTACATCTACCCCAAGACACTTACTTTGTATTTCACCAGAGTAAACTGGCAACATTGGATTACCACCGACAAAGCAAGAAACAATGTCTGTCCCTCCACTAATGGACGCCAGATGTATATCTTTTTTAATGAATTCGTAAACATACTCAAAACTCTCACTTATAAGTGGTGACCCAGTGCTTAATATTGATTGAAGTTTATCTAATTTATATTTTTCTAAAATATTTACCTTATCATTTCTCAAAGCGTCAATAAATTTTGCACTTGTTCCAAAGCATGTTATTTCTTCTTCTTCAGCAATTTTAAAAAGGGTTTCTTTCTCTGGATAAAATGGGGATCCATCATAAAGTACTAATGAAACTCCTGATGCTAAGCCTGTAATAAGCCAATTCCACATCATCCATCCACAGGTTGTATAATAAAATAATTTATCACCTATTTTGAGATCACAGTGAAGCTGTTGCTCCTTTACATGTTGTAAAAGTGGTCCACCAGTATTATGAACTATACATTTAGGTTTACCAGTTGTTCCACTAGAATAAAGAATATACATTGGGTCATTAAATGAGTTTTCTTCAAAAATAATTTTTCCTTGATAAGTTTTTTTTTGAAAAATTGAATTCAAACTTACTTCGTCTATTCCTTTATCCAGCTTCTTGTCTGGATAATTAATACAAATGGTATGTTCAAGTGTTTTGATATTATTGATTACATTTTTTATTTTCTTTTCAATATCAAATTTTTTTCCGCCATATAAATAAATTTTAGAATATAATAATACTTTTGGCTTTATTTGATTAAAACGATCTAAAATAGCTATCTCGCCAAAATCTGGAGAGCAAGATGACCAAATCGCCCCGATAGAGTTCACTGCTAAAAATGCAATTAGTGTCTCAGCACTGTTTACCGCAACAGCCGCAATCCGGTCTCCTTTTTTAACCCCAATCGATCTAAAATAGTTAGCTAATGTTGACGTTTTTGATACTAAATCTTCCTTATAATAATTTTTCTTGAAACCAAGTTCATTGATAAAAGTAATCGGGCATGAATTAAGATTAGATAAAATATTTTCTGCATAATTAACTTTAATATTTTTAAAAAATTCTTGATTGTATATAAACTTATTCTTTTCAATAACTGGGCTAGAGCTTCCTTTGTACTTTATACCTAAATAATCTATTAAGCTTAACCAAAATTCAACAGGATGATTAATGCTCCAGGACCAGATTTTACTATAATCAAAACTTAATTGAATTTTGTTTTTTTCTTCTAAAAAAATAAAATAATTATATAGGTTTGTTTTTTTTACTCTTTCCTTAGATGGGTTCCAAAGCAACCTTGACATATCACAAAATTTAATTATTTCTTAGGCAATGTGAAGTGCTTTAGTTTCAAGGTAATCTTCAAGCCCCATTTCTCCACCTTCTCGGCCATTACCAGATTCTTTATATCCTCCAAAAGGTGAACCATAATTATAACCACCACCATTAACATGAACACCACCTGCTCTTAATTGCCTCGAGACCCTTTCTGCTCTTTCTTTATCTCCCGTTTGCAAATAAGCAGCAAGACCATAAGGGGTATCATTTGCTATTCTGATTGCCTCATCCTCGTCATTAAAAGGAATTATAACTAATACCGGACCAAATATTTCCTCTTGGGCAACTCTCATATTATTATTTACGTCAGAAAAAATTGTTGGTTTTACAAACCATCCTTTTTCATGGCCATCGGGCTTTCCAAGGCCACCTACTAATAATTTTGCTCCTTCATCAATACCAACTTGAATCATATTTTGAACCCGATCAAATTGAATTTTATCAAAAAGTGGCCCTAGATGCTCACCATCTAGTATCGGATCACCTACCTTAATTTCTTCAGCAGTTTTTTTTGCAATATCAATTACTTCATCGTAGCATTTTTTTTCTACCAGTAACCTTGTAGGAGCATCACAAGATTGTCCTGTATTAAACATACATTCATTTACTGAATCTTTTACTTTTTCTTCTAAGTCACAATCTGCAAATACAATATTAGGGGATTTACCACCTAATTCTAAAGTTACTTTTTTTACAGTTTCCGCTGATTCAATGGTAACTGACTTACCTCCTCTTTTTGAACCAGTAAATGACATCATTTCTATATCTGGATGCCGAGACATCGACACTCCTACTCCTTCTCCATCTCCATGTACTAAATTAAATACGCCATCAGGAACTCCAGCCTCATCAAGAATTTCAGCGTAAACCATCGCTGATAAAGGTGTATGCTCAGATGGCTTTAAGATACAAGTGCATCCTGTAGCAATAACAGGAAGGACTTTCAATGTTATTTGATTAATGGGCCAGTTCCAAGGAGTAATTAAACCACAAACTCCTATTGGCTCTTTTAAAAGTACATCCGAATTGGAAAGAACAATTTTTTCTTCATGCTTCTTTAACGCATCAATAAAACCATCTAAATGTCCTATAGCAGCATCTGCCTGTGCATCTCGAGCCATTCTATGAGGAGCTCCCATTTCTGATGTCATCGCATTAGCAAGATCTTCAAATCTTTTTTCAGAGATTTGCCGAATTTTATTAAGTAATTCTAAACGATCATTCTTCGAAGTTTTAGAAAAGGTATTAAATGCATTTTTTGCAGCACTCACAGCCATATCTACATCTGTGGAATTACCAAGAATTATCTCACCTATCAAATCTTCTGTTGCGGGGTTGAGTACCGCCATTGTTTTAATTGAATTGGGTTTTACCCATTTACCGTTAATATAAAATTTTTGAAGATTTTCCATTTTGTTTTTTATTACATACTATACTATTCAAATTGTAAATTCTTTTTAATATTGTACCTTCATTATCTTATGAATAAAAATGTTATCATTTCTTGTGCAGTTACCGGATCGGGGGACTCTGTTGGAAAGCATCCTAATATTCCTGTTACTCCTCAACAAATAGCTGATGCATCTATTGAAGCTGCTAATGCTGGAGCTGCTATAGCCCATATTCATGTAAGAAATCCTGAAACTGGAAAGGGATCTCGAGATAATGAGCTTTACAAAGAAGTAGTCAGCCGAATTAAAGATAGCGGGACTAATGTGATAATTAATCTCACAAGTGGAATGGGAGGAGATATAGAAATTGGTCCAGAAGATGATTTATTAAACTTTGGATCAAATACAGATTTTGTAAATGCACTTGAAAGACTGAGTCATGTTGAAGAACTTCTGCCTGATATATGTTCCTTAGATTGTGGTACTCTAAATTTTGGTGATGGAAATATGATCTATGTTGGAACCCCTGAACAACTAAGAATAGGTGCTAAGAGAATTCAAGAATTAGGAGTTAAACCAGAACTTGAAGTCTTTGATACAGGTCATTTATGGTTTGCAAATCAAATGTTAGAAGAAGGCTTACTAGATCAGCCATCATTGTTTCAAATTTGTTTAGGTATACCCTTCGGTGCGCCTGCAACAACTGGGTCAATGAAAAATATGGTTGATATGATACCTAAAGGAAGTAACTGGGGCGCATTTGGAATCGGAATTAATCAAATGCCGATGGTAGCACAAGCTGTTTTATTAGGAGGCAATGTTAGAGTTGGACTTGAAGATAATCTTTATTTAGAAAAAGGTGTTTATGCTACGAATGGATCACTTGTTGAAAAAGCTGCTACAATAATTAATAATTTAGGCTCAAATGTAATGGGTCCTGATGAAGCAAGAATACATCTTGGATTAATAAGTTGAAAAAAAAAATTGTTTCGATTATTGGAACAGGTGTAATTGGTGCTGGATGGGCTGCACGATTTCTTGCTAAAGGCTATATTGTTAAAGCTTATGACCCAAATATTGAAACACTTGAGAAATTAAAAAAAAATATTCGATTTGCATTTAAAAGTATTAAAAAGATAGGTTTAAATAAAAATGCTTCATTGAAGAAACTTAGAGTTTTTACTAACCTGAATGACGCATTACATGAAACAACCTTTGTTCAAGAAAACGCACCTGAAAATGAAAAAATTAAAAAAAACATTTTAAAAAAAATTGATAATATCATTCCAAAAGACATTATAATTGCATCCAGTTCCTCTGGATTACTACCATCAAAAATTCAATCTCCATGTAAATTTCCTGAAAGGGTATTAATTGGACATCCATTTAATCCGGTATACTTATTACCACTTGTTGAGATCGTAGCTGGTAAAAAGACTAGTCATACAAATGTAAAAAAATTAAAAAAAATATATGAACATATTGGAATGCGACCCCTTGTTGTTCGAAAAGAGATAGAAGGATACATTTCAGATAGACTTCAAGAAGCTTTATGGCGTGAGGCCTTGCATATAATAAATGATGGCGTAGCATCAACTGAAGAAGTTGATGACGCTATTGTGTACGGGCCTGGATTAAGATGGGCCTTTATGGGAGTATGTTTAACATTTCATTTAGCTGGTGGAGAAACAGGAATGAAACATATGCTAGAGCAGTTTGGTCCTGCTCTAAAGCTGCCTTGGACTAAATTGAAAGCGCCTGAATTATCGAGTAAATTAAAAGAATCAATGATTTCTGGTACAAAAAAACAGGCTGGGAAGTTTAGTATCAAAGAGCTTGAGGAACAAAGAGATTTATTTTTGATTGAAATTATGAAAACTTTAAATAAAAATCAAAAGAATAAGTTTCCAAATTGGGACAAAAAATATAACAAATTTAAATAAGCTATGAGTCAAAATCCATTTATATCATCATTGAAACGAAATGGAAAATCAATACTAGTTGATTGGAGCGATGGTGAACAAAGTAAATTTAATTTTTTATGGCTGAGAGATAATTGTCCATCAGAAGTTCATCCAACTGCAAGAGAGAGAACTTTCAACCTTTTAACGGTTACAGATGATATTCACCCAAAGTCTTATAAGATAAATGATAAAGGGGCGCTTGAGATTGAATGGAGTGAAGGTGATCATATAAGCTACTATGATAGCGATTGGCTAAGACATAATTGCTACACACTTAAAAGTAAAAAAACATATATTTCCCCATATTTTCTATGGGATCATCGTATAGAATCTAATTTTGAAGACATTCAAATAGACTATAAAGAAATTATTAGTGGAGATGATGGAATTAAAAAGTGGCTTGAGCAGCTTCACTACAAAGGTATTTCTATTGTTAAAAATGCACCTACGGATAAGGAATCTGGTTTTGATGTAATTGCTAATATTAGTCACCATAGAGAAACATTTTTTAAAACACCTTTTGAAGTTATTGATATTCCTAATCCTAACAATTCTGCGTATACCGCAGCTGCATTAAGGAACCATTTAGATCTTCCATACTATGAAATAGCACCAGGATATCAATTTTTGCATTGCTTGATCAACAACGCTTCTGGAGGCGAATCTGTCGCAGTAGATGGATTCAAAGTTGCTAGTTACATGAAAGCAAATTATACAGAATATTTTGAAACTCTCTTGGAGACGCCTGTTAAATTTGTAAATAGAGATTATACTTCAAATGCTATAAGGGTAATGCATAAACCTCTATTTTCTTTAGATCATAATAATGATTTTAACGACATAAGGTTTAGTGTTGCCTATATGGGAATTATGGACTGTGACCCCAACCAAATGGATAAGTTTTACGAAGCTTACCGAAAACTAATCGCTTTACTTCACGATCCTAAATTTGAAATAAATTTCAGACTTAAAGCTGGTGATATATTCAGCTTTAATAATAGACGGGTACTTCACGGTAGAAAAGAATACGATGCTAATTCTGGTGAGAGACACTTGCAGGGATATTATATTGATAGAGATGAAATAATAGGAAGGCTTAATTTTTTAAATAAAATTAATCCTTAGATTTTCTTAAGATTTCAGCAATATTATTCTTGGAAATTACACCAACAAAATTCTTTTCACTATCAACGACGTTAAGACCCGACTCACTTTCAAGCATAGTAGGTAGGCAGTTTTCTATACTTTCATCGATCATTACCGATGGATTAGACTCATTCTTATTTCCATTTGCGTTCATTATAGATCCAATTTTCAAAACTTTAATTCGATTCACATCTTTAACGAAATTAGAAACATACTCATCAGCGGGATTGAGTAGGATTTCTTCAGCATTACCATCTTGAACAAGTTTTCCACCATTTAGGATAGCAATTCTATCTCCTAATTTAAGAGCCTCATCTAAATCATGGGTTATAAAAATAATTGTTTTTTTTAGATTTTTTTGCAAATCTAGAAGCTGGTCTTGCATATCAGTCCTTATAAGTGGGTCTAATGCGCTAAATGCTTCATCCATTAATAGGATATCAGGATCTATAGCAAGTGCTCGAGCCAGCCCAACCCTTTGTTGCATGCCACCTGATAATTGATTTGGAAATTTATTTTCAAATCCTGTGAGTCCTACTTTTTCAATCCAATACATTGCTTTGTCCTTTGACTCAGATTTGTCTAAATTTTTTATACTTAGTCCAAATTGAACATTGTCCAATATGTTATGATGGGGAAAAAGAGCAAATCTCTGGAATACCATTCCCGTTTTATTTCTTCTAAACTCAAGTAAATCTGCTTTATTCAGTTTAGTTATATCTTCTCCATCAACCAATACCGTTCCTTCTGTTGGTTCTATCAAGCGATTGATATGACGAATAAGTGTCGATTTTCCTGAACCAGATAAACCCATTACAACTTGTATAGACTGTTCCTTTATATCTAGATTTATATCGTCCAGTCCCAATACATGATTGTATTTCGCGAGGAGTTCATCTTTATCAATCCCACCTTTTACCTTATTAGTGTACTCTCTTGCCCTAGGTCCAAATATTTTATACAAATTTTCAATTTTGATTTTAATTTCACTCATTTGCGCCCGCTCTATGCTGTTGCATTCTTTTCCCGTAAGATTGAGATACTCTATCAAAAATAATTGCTAGTGCTACGATGGCTAAACCATTAAGTAATCCCATCGTAAAGTATTGATTTGTTATTGCCTTTAAAACTGGTTGGCCAAGGCCCTTAACACCAATCATTGAAGCGATAACAACCATGGCTAGCGCCATCATGATTGTTTGGTTAATTCCAGCAAAAATTGTGGGCAAGGCTAAAGGGAGCTGTACTCGAAATAATTTTTGCATTCTGTTAGCTCCAAAAGCGTCAGCTGCTTCTAAGACCTCTTTATTGACTTCTCTTATTCCTAAGTCAGTGAGTCTAATCACTGGAGGTATGGCATAAATAATTACAGCTAGTAAACCGGGAATTTTTCCAATACCAAGTAACATAACAACAGGAATGAGATAAACAAAGCTTGGCATAGTTTGCATGACATCCAAGATGGGGGTAATCATTGCTCTCGCTCTATCGCTACCAGACATAAGGATACCAACAGGAATTCCAAATCCAATGGTCAGTGCAGTACAAACACCAATGATACTTACAGTAGACATAGTATCATCCCACATTCCAAAATATCCAATGAACAAAAACGCAAATAATGATCCAATAGTTAGATAAATACTTCTACTTCCTAGGTATACCAAGCCAAGTAAAGCAAGTATTACAAGTGGCCACGGTGAATTATGAAGAAGCTTTTCAAACCAAACTAAGAAATAAAGAACTGGATCAAAAACAGCTTCAATAGCATCGCCATATTTTGCAGAAAAATTCCGATAAGCGCCATCAACTGACTTTTTAAAAAGTCTAAGACTTTCAGCGCTCATTTCAGGGAATGAAGTAAAAAATTCTATTAAGTTCATCTTAAAAAAAAGCGGGCTAAAAAGAATTTAGCCCGCTGTTATCAGCTGTTATATAGCTGCTTCTATTTGTTTACGTGTATCAGCATCAACCCAATCGTGCCACTCACTATAATTTTTTAAGAAATATAGTGCAGCATCCTCTCCAGAGGCTTGCTGATCAGCCATCCAAGCTAACACTTCATTAACAGTTGTGTTAGGCAATGCTCGTTTCTCCATGTAATCCATGGCGCCACTACCCGCTTGATTTTTAAAGCGATCTGTTACGTAAGTGAAGACTTCAGATAAAACCCAAGAATTCTTTTTTGGATCGGCGCAATCTTGAGATGTGCAATTAGCCCATTCATCGGCATCAAACGGAACTCCGAAATCTAGTCTTTTCATTGGATACTTTCCAAGAATTGCTGTTGGAGCCCAATAATATCCCATCCAACCTTGTTTTTTATTATACGCTTCTGCGATTGAGCCATCTAAACCAGCTCCAGAACCAGGGTCAACAAGTCTAAAGCCTTTGGACTCAGCGTCAAAAGCCTTAAATAAATTGCCAGTGCTTATTTGACAGTTCCAACCCGACGGACAAGTGTGAAGAGCTCCATCACCACCTTCAGGATGTGGGAATAAATCTGGTCTAGCAAGCGCGTCCTCAACTGTTTGAATGTCAGGATTTGCGTCAGCTAAATATTGTGGAATCCACCAGCCTTCTTCACCATAACTTGAAAGAACCATAGCGCCATAATGAAGCTTGCCTTCATCAACAGCTTTATCAAGTTCAATTCTATTTGCATTTGCCCACATTTCAGGCGCAACATCTGGCTCCCCTTTAGAAACCATTGACGCAGTTGTTGGTTGTGTTGAACCAGGGACTAACTCGACATCACATCCAAATCCCTTTTCTAAAACAACTTTATCTAAATTAGCAAACATTTCTGCTGATGCCCAATCCATTTCAGCAACCGAAATAGTACCACAGTCAGAAACTTCTTGATTTCTGTCACAACTGACAGCAAAGATCATCGCAAAACCTATAAGGAATATTGCAATAATCGATTTTCTAGAGAATAAACTCATTCATAACTCCCATTTTTAATTTTTTGTATGATTCAATTGAAACATATATCCATCCTACTATCTAGGTAAAAAGGGGGAAATTTTAATAGTTTATAGGAAAATTCTAAGCTACTGATTTATCTAATTTATTTCCAGCATATATCTCTATCAATGGAGCACTCATAACAAATACCGCGCCAATAAATTCTCTCATTGTAATAATTTCATTGGCTAATAGATATGCAGATATGATGCCAATAACAACTTCGAACATTAGCAGAATACCAGCCCTACCTGGATCTACTTGATCTTGGCCGAAAGTAATAAGCCAATATCCAGGAAGCAACCAAATAAAAGCGAATATTAAAATTATTATATAAGTATTAGATATTATCTCAGTATTGAAACCTATTAGCACTTGTCCATCAGGCAAAAGAGTTGCAATGATAACAAATAGTCCCCCAATGAGTATGAAGATTGAAGTCCCAAAGTTAACATCCAATTCCTTATTAATTCTGATTATAGTTGCACAAACTGACCACAAAAACCCAGAAGTTATACCGAATAAATCAGCAAGGGAAGTTGGCAAAATATTACCTTTGTCCAGCCCCGTTATAATAAAAAGACCAGTGAATCCGGCTGCTATAGAAAAGGCCCTGTATATAGTTAAAGGAGTCCTTAAAAATAAGATCTCAATAATTGTACTCCACACAGCTGTAAGATAGAAAAATATTAAAATCCTTGCTACGTTCCCACGTAATAATCCTTCATTGTATAGACACATTGCAGCCGCACCTGCGGTCGCTGCAACTATCGTAAGTATTATATTTTTTTTTGTTAATAAATGTACGTTTCGAAGTGAAAAACTTAAAAGAAAAAAGCCAGCAAGCATAAAGCTTAATGTTAGTGGTATCGCATTATTGTTTGCATACTCATTTAATAAACGCAAAGGATACCACCATGTGCCCCAAAGCAGAGTAGATAATACTATTGCTAAACTTGGATTTAAGTTTTTTAACATTATCTAATGTTGTACTATAAATATAATATTTGATAAAATCATTTCATGAAATTAAATAATTTTGATTACATTATAATTGGAGCTGGTAGTGCTGGTTGTGTACTAGCCAATCGCCTTTCATCAAATAAAGCTATTAATGTCCTGCTAATAGAATCTGGACCTTCAGACAAGACTTGGAAGACTGTAATGCCTGCAGCACTGCTCTATACAATGCACGATCCAAAATATAATTATCTTTATGAATCTGAGCCAGAGCCATTTATGCATAATAGGACTATGTTCTGCCCCAGGGGCAAGATGTTGGGAGGAAGTTCCTCTCACAATGGTATGGTTCATGTAAGAGGCAATGCAAAAGATTTTGATAACTGGGGACAGTTGGGTTTAACAGATTGGACTTACGATAAAGTTCTACCCTATTTTAAAAAATCTGAGTCAGTTGAGGGGTTGGATGCAAATTTTCGAGGAGAGTCGGGACCATTAAAACTTTCTAGATCGCCCAATGGCAATATTCTTAGTCAAGTTTATTTAAATGCCGCTCAACAAGCTGGATATCAAATCAATAATGATATGAATGGTGAAAGACAAGAAGGTTTTGGATTAATGGATACAACTATTTTTAATGGAAAGAGGCAAAGTACAAGCGTTACGTATCTTCATCCAATAAAGCACAGATCTAACTTGGAAATATTAACAAACGTAACTGTAAATAAGATACTATTTGAGGATAAAAAAGCTGTTGGGGTTGAATGCAAGGCGAATGGTGAAAATAAAAAATATTTTTCAAGCAAAGAGGTCCTTCTTTCTGCTGGGGCTATAAATTCACCTCAACTACTTATGCTTTCTGGAATTGGTCCAGAAAATGAATTATCAAAATATAGCATTGAGCCAGTAGAGTGTTTGGAGGGAGTTGGGAAAAACTTGCAAGACCATCTTGAAACCTATGTTCAATATAAATGTAAAAAGCCTGTAACACTGCATAGTGCTCAAAACCCATTAAAAATGGCATTGATAGGTGCTGAATGGTTTTTGTTTAAGACGGGTGTTGCTGCACACTCTAATCTAGAAACAGGTGGATTTGTGAGGAGCAATGAAATGTCTGATTATCCAAATATGCAATTCCATTTTTTTCCATCTTTAGTTTTAGATCATGGTAGAAAGAGCTCTACCTGCCATGCTTTTCAAGCACATGTTGGACCGATGCGACCTACTAGCAGAGGATCAGTAAAATTAAAATCAGCTAATCCAAACGATGCGCCTTCAATCCAATTCAATTACATGCAAACTGAACATGATCTTAGAGAAATGCGAGAAGGAATAAAAATTGCAAGGGAGATATTTAATCAAAAAGAATTCGATGAATATAGAGGAGAAGAAATCTCACCTGGAAGCAATATAAATAATGATGAAGATCTCAATAATTTTATAAGAGATAAAGGAGATACTGCATACCATCCATCATGTACGTGTAAAATGGGTAAAGATAATTTATCAGTTGTAGACGAGGAGCTGAAAGTATACGGAATAGATGGATTGAGAGTCATAGATGCATCGATTATGCCTAATATTATTACGGGTAATCTGAACGCATCAACAGTAATGATTGCTGAAAAGGCGTCTGACTCAATTATAAATAATTAATTGATTTCAGTAATAATTTGGTTTTTCTTAGAGTCATAAATGTATACCGGACCATCAAAACATTTAAGCAATATTTTTTGATCTTCGAGTTTAATAACATCTTCGATACCTGATGTTCCACATGTACTATGAAATTCAGTATTAGTAGTATTTTCGAAAAAATCTACATTTCTTGATCTTTCAATAACTGTTGTGATTACCACGGTTGTACCAACAATAATTAAAAATCCTAAAAAAATAACTATGAATAGTAATATTCTCTGGTTCATTTAAAATACTATTAATGATCTATGAATATAAAGTCAATGATATCAAGTATAACGGGTTGAGACTTGATAAATACATTTCATTAGAACTGACTCATCTGAGTCGATCAAAAATTAAGCTTTTAATAAATAATAAAATGGTACTAGTGAATGGCAAATGGGAAGATCCAGACTACAAAATTTCTCTTAAAGATAAAATTAAAGTTACAGAAGAGATTAAATATGAAACTTCTTTAAAAAGTGAAAAAATTGAACTTAATATTGTTTACGAAGATGAAGATTTAATAGTAATTGATAAACCTGCTGGCATCGTAATGCATCCGGGTGCTGGTAACAAATCAGGTACCATTGTAAATGCTTTAATCAACCATTGTGGAAATAGTTTAAAATTTGTTGGAGACTCCCAAAGACCTGGGATAGTTCACCGAATAGATAAAGATACAAGTGGACTCGTTGTTGTGGCAAAAAATGACTTCAGTCACCAACACCTTTCACTTCAATTTGCTGATCATTCCATTAGAAGAGAATACATGGCTGTCTGCTGGGGATTAATAAAACCTGCAAGTGGAAAAATATCGTCTTTAATTTCAAGAAGTAATAAAAATAGAACAAAAATGATGAGCTCTAAGATAAAGGGTAAAGAAGCAATAACGAATTATAAAACCATTGAAAATTTAAAAAACAGTAAAGGTAATACAATTGCAAGTGTAATTGAATGTAAGCTTCATACTGGCAGGACTCATCAAATTAGAGTTCATATGACTGACAAGGGTCATCCTCTCATAGGAGATAAGACCTATGGAAGATCCCCTCAAAGTAAACTGAAACAATTATCAGCTATTGCAATTTCTGCGATTAATGCGCTGCCAGGGCAAGCTCTGCATGCCAAGAGTCTTGGCTTTGTTCATCCTCACAAAGAAAAAATTCAATTATTTCAGTCAGTTATCCCAGATTACTTGAGCAATTTAATAAATTCTATTAAAAGCTGAGCATTGAAAATAAGCATATAAGCACCATATCTAATATATGACCAATAACAAAAAGCTACCTGTATTATCAAATGAAGGCAGCCTAACACACTACCTCCAGCAAATTAAAAAGTTCCCAATGTTAACCGAAAAGCAAGAGGTTAGCCTAGCAAAGAAATGGAGGGACAAAGGAGATACGAGTGCAGCTCATGAATTGGTTACTAGTCATTTGAGACTGGTTGCAAAAATAGCAATGGGATACAGAGGCTATGGACTGCCAGTTACAGAATTAATTTCTGAGGGAAATATTGGCTTAATGCAGGCAGTTAAGAAGTATGACCCTGACAAAGGTTTTCGTTTAGCAACATATGCGATGTGGTGGATTAGAGCAGCTATACAAGAATATGTTTTAAAGTCATGGAGTTTAGTTAAGATTGGTACAACTGCAGCACAAAAAAAGTTATTTTTCAATCTTAAGAAATTAAAAGGTAGACTGAGTGATTACAACGAAGGCTCTTTAAAACCTCATCAGGTAACTGAAATTGCAAGTCAATTAAATGTTACAGAAAAAGAAGTCTCTGAAATGGAAGGAAGAATGTCAGGAAATGATTACTCACTTAATGCTGTTGTCAGTGCTGATGGTGAAGAAGAGTGGCAGGAATGGCTAGTAGACGAAGATGCAGATCATGAAGTTAAAATTGCAGAAAAAGAAGAAGTAACTAAACGAAAAGCACTCTTGTCTAAAGCTATTGATGTATTGAATGAAAGAGAAAAGTATATAATTCAAGGAAGAAAGTTATCAGAAGATCCTAAAACTCTTGAAGAACTTAGCAAAGAATACAATATCAGCAGAGAACGCATTAGGCAGATTGAAGAGAGAGCATTTCAAAAATTACAAGCTGAAATGTTGAATCTAGCTAGAGATACGAAGTTAATCCAAGCCTAATCAAATAATTTATTTATCAAGATTGTATCTTCTCGACGGGGACTTGTTGAAATCAGGTCAATTTTCGTATGTGTGAGCTCGGTAATACGCTCAATATATTTTTTAGCATTAATGGGAAGATCATCATAATTATTAATGCTTGTCGTCGTACTTAGCCAGCCTTTAAAGGTTTCATAAATTGGCTCCAATTCCTCTTGGTCTTGTTCTGAACTTGGATAAAAATCAATATCTTCACCATTTAATTTATAGCCAATACACATTTGTATTTCCTCAAAATGATCTAGTACATCAATTTTTGTAAGAGCAATACCTGTTGCACCTGATTGAGTCAGTGCCTGACGAACCAACACAGCATCAAACCAACCACATCTTCTCTTTCTGTTCGTAACAGTCCCAAATTCGTGACCAATTTCACCGAGTTTATTGCCGACTTCATTATCTTGTTCAGTTGGGAAGGGTCCATTTCCTACTCTTGTAGTATAAGCTTTGGTTATTGCTAATACATGGTTAACTACTTTTGGACTCAAGCCACTACCAATTGAAGCATAACTTGCATGAACATTAGATGATGTGACGTATGGATATGTTCCGTGATCAATATCTAATAGAAATCCTTGGGCTCCCTCAAATAATATCTTTTCATTATTATCTTTTATAGTGCCAAGAATTTCATTAATTGTTTTTGCAAATGGTTTAGCAAACTGTCCTAGTTCATAAATCTCATCAAGTATATCAGCTGCTTTATATTCCTCATTACCTAAACCTCTCATTATTGCATTATGATGATTCAATAATGTATCAATTTTGGTTATTAATTTTTCTTTATCAAATAAATCACACAATCTAATTGCTCTTCTTCCAACTTTATCTTCATAAGCTGGCCCTATTCCTCTTTTAGTTGTTCCTATTTTTATAAGATTATTATTTTCTCTTAAAGCGTCTAGTTTTTGATGGATGGGCAATATAATTGTTGCCCTATCAGAAATAAATAGATTATGTGGAGAGATTTTTACACCCCTATCAACCAAACTTGTTATTTCTTTTTTAAGAGCAGATAAGTCAAGAACAACCCCATTGCCAATAATTGAAATTTTATCTTCACGCAAAATACCTGAAGGTAATATATTTAATTTGTATGTTTCATTATTAATTACAAGAGTATGACCAGCATTGTGACCACCCTGAAATCGGATTACAAGGTCAGCTTGGCTTGAAAGCCAATCCACAATCTTTCCTTTCCCCTCATCACCCCATTGGGATCCAACAACTACAACACCTGTCATTTTTTATCCTAGATATTAAGAAAAATATTTAGTAACGTTTTTAGTTAATTTATCAATTTTATTCTGACTTTTACACTCTATCATAACTCTCAAAAGTGGTTCTGTACCAGACATTCTAACAACGATTCTACCTTCACCTGCAACTTCTTCCTCACACTTTTTAATAAAATTCTTAGTTTCATCATTTTCCAAAATATTCTTAGTTTTAATTTCAAAATTAATGAGGTTTTGAGGATGTGGAGTAAATAAATTAAAAATTTCACTAGCCTGTTTTTTATTTTGAATGATAATTGCAAGTATTTGTAGGGCAACAATAATACCATCACCAGAGGATGTGTAATCCCTCATGATAATATGACCTGATTGCTCTCCACCTAAATTAAGATTTTCTTGAATCATTTTTTCTTTGACATATCTATCGCCAACATTTGCTCTAACTAATTCAATATTATTCTTATTGAGAAGGTTTTCTAACCCTATATTAGCCATTGAAGTTCCAACAACTTTATTTTTTTGGAGTAAATTTTTTTTGCTCATATGTAATGCTAACAACGCAAGGATTTGGTCGCCATTAATGACATTTCCTTTTTCATCGACTATCGCTAACCGGTCTCCATCTCCATCCAATGCAATGCCTATATCAGCTTTTTCCTCTATTACTGTTTTTGCTAATAAATCGGTATTAGTTGAGCCACACTTATCATTGATATTTATTCCATTTGGCTGAGTTCCAATTTGAACTACCTCTGCTCCTAACTCCCATAAGATAAGAGGAGCTGATATATATGAAGCACCATGAGCACAATCAACAGCTATTTTTAATCCATCAAGTCGTTGGGTCTTTGGAAATGTATTTTTCAAATATTCTATATACCTTCCATTTGCATCTTCTAATCTTTGAGCTCTACCTATATTTTCAGGCATGGCAAGAGACTCTTCAAGTTTACTCTCCATTAGATTTTCTATCTCTAGCTCTGACTCATCAGAGAGCTTGTTACCAAGTCTATCAAATATCTTTAAACCGTTATCATGATATTTATTATGAGATGCTGTAATCATAATTCCAAGATCAGCTCGCATTGACCTTGTTAACATTGAGACTGCAGGAGTTGGAATCGGTCCAAATAAAAAAACATCCATGCCCATTGAAAGTAAGCCAGATGTTAAAGCCTGTTCGATCATGTAACCAGAAAGCCTGGTATCTTTCCCAATAACAACCTTATGCCTGTGATCTCCTTTAGTAAAATATTTTCCAAGTGCCATCCCTAGATTAATTAGGGTAGGTCCATTTAATTTATCGCTGTTTGAACTTGCTCGAATTCCATCTGTTCCAAAATATTTTTTTTTCATATTAATTTCGAATAGACTTTTATTGCTTGGTTTGTCTCATATACGTCATGCACTCGGAATATTTGAATACCTTGAGACAGACCGTATAAAACTGAAGCTATCGATCCCCCTTTACGATCATCGTATAATTCATTTTTTTGTATCTTTCCAATAAAACTTTTTCGAGAACTACCTAACATTACTGGCTGGCCAAGCGAATGAAGTAAACTAATCTTTTTTATAAGTGTCAAATTTTGTTTCAGAGTCTTACCGAAGCCAATGCCTGGATCGATAATAATTTTGTTTTCAGATATGCCTTTTGATTTACATTTTTTTATTTGCTTTTCTAAAAAATCATAAACATCAAGTAAAACATCTTTGTATTTAATTGATTTTTGCATGTTCGCAGGATTAGAAATTGAATGCATTATAATGAAAGGAATTTTAGCATTATTTAAAAAACTAATAGCTTTACTGTCATACCTTAATCCCGAGACATCATTGATAAAATCAATATTATATTTCATTACAGCTTTCATCACTTTAGATTTTCTTGTATCAACTGAAACTAATGAATTTTTTGAATTACTCTTAATTTGATCAATAACTGGCATTATTCTTTGAAGTTCTTTTTTAGCTGGGACTGTCTTTGACCCAGGTCGTGTAGACTCTCCTCCAACGTCAACTATGGCAGCGCCTTCTTTCTTTAACTTTTTATATTGTGAAAACGCGGCATTGACTGATAAAAATTCTCCTCCATCAGAAAAACTATCTGGGGTGACATTTAATATTCCCATTATTAAGGGTTTATTAAATTTTAAATTTTTAATTTTCTTTCTGGTTTTTGTTATTTTTTTGAGTTGAATATTGATTGTCTTTCTAATGTCTCTTGATAGACTATTGACCTCATTTAAATGGAGATATTTTGATGAAATATTTTTACCATTTCTTTTAATTAATTCAATTCTATCAAAATAAAGTTTGGAAGAGCCAAGTTTCAGAGAGTCTTTATTTTTACTATTATCCAATATGGGCCTGACGTAATACTTTACAAGTTTACGCGCAGCAGTCATATTTAATTCAGTTTAACTAGTCTGTGGTTTAGGCTTGAAACCAGGAACAACTGTTGAAGGTTTTCCACTTTTAGGTACAGATGGACCAGCATTGCTAATTTCCTCTTCAGGGTTTGGTCTGTCAATTTTTCCATCCTTAAGCAACGACAATATTTCCTCTCCATTCAAAGTTTCATATTCAATTAAGCCTTTTGCAAGTACATGAAGATCTTCAATTTTATCAGTAAGGATCTTCTTTGCAAGATCATAGCACGTATCAACGATTATTCTAATCTCAGAATCAATTAATTTTGCTGTGTCTTCTGAAACATTCTGATGTTTTTGAACTGATCTACCTAAGAAAACTTCTTCCTCGTTTTCACTGTACTGAAGTGGTCCAAGCTTTTCACTCATTCCGTATTTGGTAACCATATTTCTTGCCATCTTAGTTGCCATTTCAATATCAGATGATGCACCTGATGTTACCTTATCATCACCAAAAATTATTTCTTCTGCTACTCTTCCTCCCATGGCAACAGTGATATCAGCAAGCATCTTTTCTCTTGCCATTGATAACTGATCTCGCTCAGGAAGTCTCATAACCATTCCTAAGGCTCTACCACGTGGTATGATTGTAGCCTTATGAATTGGATCTGATGCGGGTTGGTTTAAAGCTACAATAGCGTGACCACCTTCGTGATAAGCTGTTAACTCTTTTTCTTCCTGACTCATAACAAGAGATCTTCTCTCCGAGCCCATCATGACTTTATCTTTTGCTTCCTCGAAGTCTACCATCGTCACAATTTTTTTATTTTTTCTTGCAGCAAGTAATGCAGACTCATTAACAATATTAGCTAGATCGGCTCCTGAAAAACCAGGTGTTCCTCTTGCAATTGTTCTAATATCTACATCGGGGGCAACTGATATTTTTTTAATATGAACTTTTAGAATTGCTTCTCTGCCCATAATATCTGGATTTGGAACTACCACTTGTCTATCAAACCTGCCGGGTCTTAATAAAGCTGGGTCTAATACATCTGGTCTGTTTGTTGCAGCAACCAATATAATACCCTCTTGGGTATCAAAACCATCCATTTCTACAAGAATTTGGTTTAATGTTTGCTCTCTTTCATCATTACCGCCACCAAGACCTGCTCCACGGCTTCTTCCAACAGCATCAATTTCATCAATAAATATTATACATGGAGAATTTCTTCTTCCTTGCTCAAACATGTCTCTAACTCTTGAAGCTCCCACGCCAACAAACATTTCTACAAAGTCAGAACCCGAAATTGTAAAAAATGGGACGCCAGCTTCACCCGCAACAGCTCTTGCTAAAAGTGTTTTACCTGTTCCTGGGGGACCAATTAACAATGCTCCTTTTGGAATTCTTCCGCCAAGCTTTTGGAATTTTCTTGGATCCTTTAAAAAGTCTACAATCTCTACAAGTTCTTCCTTTGCTTCATCTATTCCTGCTACATCATTAAAAGTTACTTTATTTTTGTTTTCAGTTAAAAGTTTTGCTTTTGATCTTCCAAAACCCATTGCTCCACCTCTACCACCTTGCATTTGCCTCATAAAGAAAATCCATACACCTATAAGCAATAGCATAGGGAACCATGAAATAAGCACTCCCAATAGTGAAGGATAGCCATCGTCAAGAGGAGCAGCAGAGATATTTACACCTCTTTCATTTAATCTGTCTACAAGAGTAGGGTCGTTTGCAGCATATGTCTTAAAAGAACGCCCATCATCAAATGCGCCATTAATATTACTACCTCTTATGACCACATCTTTAACTGACCCAGCTTCTACTTCATCAAGAAATTGAGAATATGTAAGATCTATTACATTTCTTTCCCCACTGGTGTTGCTGAAAAGATTAAATAGGCCAAAAACGATAAGGGCAATAAAAACCCAAAGTGTAATATTTCTGAAATTCATTTTTTTAAATTATTCATTATATTAAATAATTACTATTTTACGGCATGCAAGAAAAGAAAGGTATAAATTTTAACAATATATATCAATTGCTTACCACTAATAATGCTCTATTAATTTTGGCCAATTCTCATTTTCAAGAATAACTTTGAAATTCTGCCCCGAAAGGGGGCTACCTCTTTTTTCTTTTGATATTAGAATTTCTTCTCTTTTAACCATGAATATGCATCCATTTAAAGTATGACTTTTAACATCTCCAGCATTTATTTTTTCAATAAGATTTTGGAGGGACTTTGATCTGGGTACCTTATCCTTATTGCCTACAAGACGACAAAGTTTATTAATAATACGATATTGTATTTCAACTGGTGCTTTTTTAAATTTCTTATTATTAAACTTTAAAGTGCTATTTCTACCCAGTGAAATATATTTTTTTAAATAATTATTTACTGACACAGTAATTGCTTCATCTGCTTTTTTTAAATTTTGTATAACTTCTAGAATTCTTTTCTTATCCAATCCCTCATTAATTAAATTTTCAGAAATCGCTCTTATACGAGACCTATCGTACTTCATATCTTGATTTGTGTTATCATAAATATAAGGTTGTTTCATTTTTGCTAAATACTTAATCAAACATTTCTTTGAATATTTTAATAAAGGTCTAACAATGCTAATCCCTCCTCCTTTATACTTAGATACTGGCTTTAAAGATGATAGGCCCTTTATTCCACTTCCTCTGATTAACCTCATTAAAAATGTTTCAATTTCATCGTCTAAATGATGGGCGGTTAATAAATATTTAAATTTATTTTTTCTACAAACATCTGTTAATAGTTCATATCGATGTTTCCTGGCTGTTGAAAGTGTATTAGAGCTACTTATTTTTTTAACAACTTTTTTTGATACAAAACTTACTTTTTCTTTTTTCATAAGCTCCTTTATCCATTTAATTTCAATAGATGAGTCCTCACGCAACCTATGATCTATTGAAACAGCTGTAAATTTTAATTTATTTTTTTTAGCAAAATTTTTAGACAGGTATAAGAGCGCCAAGCTGTCTGGACCACCCGAAAGAGCAACGACAAAATTTGTATTTACACCAAGAAACTTAAGTTGTTTTTCAAAATCTGCATCAGTGATCTTCTTTATATTTTTATAATTAATTGGCTTAACTAATTTCACAACCATTTCTTTTTAATTCTAAGTTGCTTCTATCAATGATTGAAGGATTAGCTTCAGGGTATGATTCTTGCAATTGCATAAATGTTATACATCCCTGTTCTTTTTGTTGCATATTTACTAATGAAATTCCTAATTTCAGTAGGGCATCTGGTGCCTTGTTTGCATTTGGAAATGTTTGATAGAGACTTAAATAATTTTTAGCAGCGTCTTTATAGTTTTCTCTGACGTAATAAGTCTCAGCTAGCCAAAAATGGGAATTACTTAGGTAATTCCTATCACCCCCAATGGTAATGAATTCTGTAAACGCTTTTTCTGCTGTTTCATAGTCACCTTGCTTAAGTAAATTAAAGGCATATTCATACTGGCTTTTTTCATCACTCTCCGGCAGTATTGTTAAAGGCGTTTGTTGTTCCCCAAGGGACACAATATTATCTTGCGATACTGTATTTATAATTTGTTGCTCCTCACCTTCATTATTAATTTTTACTTCAAAAGGTGAATTTTCCTCTTCAGGTAAGCTTGACATATTTATAGTTCCAAGTGATTTTGGCTCTAAATCTAATTCATCTTCATCAGTTAAAAACATTTCGCTTTGCATTACACTTAAAGTATTAGGTTGGACGTTATTTTGAACTTTTTCCATGTTCTCAGCTTTAGTGTTTAAATCTGTAAATCTATACTCTGCATCTTCTTTGAATGTATTAAAATTATTTACAGTAGATTGCATCGTAAAAATCATTTCTTCAATTTGAGCTGTTAGAGATTGAATTTCATTTTGAAGTTCTGCTATTTGAATAGATTGTTTTGCGATAATTGATTGATAATCATCAAGACTTAAATTATTTCCTTGACCAGAAGTTGTATTGTTAAAAGTTGCTTTTTCAAGAACCTTTATTCTACTTTCGATTGTTTCTAGCTTTTGAAGAAGTTTATCTAATGGAATTTCTTCTGCATACAAAACTGGATTAAATAGTGTAAGAGCTATTATAGTAACACAAAAATATAGATAAATCATATTGATCATAAAAATAAATAATTTTTATAAGCCTAGACTCATCTTTTGTCTAAATAAAGGCGTGAATAATTAAATATCTATTTAATTTGTTCTTACGGTTACTGATCTTCTGTTTTGAGCCCAGGCTTTTTTATTTGAGCCACTATTCACAGGTCTTTCCTTGCCAAAACTAATAGTAGTTACTCTGCTAGAACTAATCCCTTGTGTCATCAAATAATCTTTAGCAGCGTTTGCTCTGCGATCTCCAAGAGCCAAGTTATATTCCCTAGTTCCTCTTTCGTCAGCATGCCCTTCAATAGCTATTGTAGCTGATCCATTGGCCTTTAACCATTTAGCCTGTTTTTCCAATGTGTTTTGAGCTGCTTTGGTAAGTGAATAGCTGTCGTATGCAAAAAATATTCTGTCAGGAACGTCGATCGCTAACATTTCAACAGTATCTGATCCAACGTAAACACCATCTATAATTTCAACAGCTGAAGTTGAAGATGTTGATGATGTTGCTGATGAGGTTGCAGATTCTTTTGGCACAGTTTCACATGCTGCCAAAAACAAAGCGAATAATACAATTACCAAATATCTGGTATAATTCTCAAAGTTTGAAACCATTTTAATAAACTCCCGTAATTTTTTCAAAGCCGTTAGTACTCTATTAACTTAACTTGCACAAGTCTAGGATAAAGTTATTACATATTCTTTAAAATATGTCTAATTTTCAGGCAAATTTGAACTTATTGTATTAATTTTGACCAAGATGGGTCAGATGCATCAACAGGTGTAATAATTTTTCTCTCGTTAAACCCAGTCAGGTCAATTGACCAAATGGATGAAGAGTGACCATCCCCGGCACTATTGGCTTTTGTTTCACGATAGAATATTAGTACCCTTCCATTCGATGACCATGATGGCGCTTCTTGATACCAGTTTTCAGTTAATAGTCTCTCGCCACTTCCATCTGTTCTCATTACTCCAATAAAATATTGACCCTGAAAAAACTTTGTAAAGGCAATAAGATCACCTCTTGGAGACCAGACAGGCGTTGCGTAATTACCTCCTTGTTTTGAAATTCTTTTTTGATTTCTTCCATTGCTGTCCATTACGTAAATTTGCTGGGATCCGCCTCTATCGGAATTGAATGTAATTCTCTTACCATCAGGTGAGTAACTAGGTGATGTATCTATTGCAGGACTGTCAGTTAGTCGTTCAACAACGCGAGTTGTTAAATCCATTACATACAAGTCGGAGTTGCCCTCTCTTGCCAAGCTCATAATAATTTTTCCTCCATCTGGAGAAAATCTTGGCGCAAAAGTCATTCCCGGAAAATCACCAACAACTTCTTGTATTCCTGTTTGGATATTTAATAAGTAAACTCTGGGCAAATTTTTAAAATATGAGAGATATGTAATCTCTTGTCTCACGGGATTAAATCTTGGAGTTAATACCAATTCTTTTCCACTTGTTAAAAACTTGTGGTTAGCTCCATCTTGATCCATGATTGCTAGTTTTTTTATTCTTTTGTTTTTTGGACCCTCTTCGGCAACATAAACTATCCTTGTATCAAAATAACCTTCCTCACCTGTAAGTCTTTCATATATTTTGTCTGCAATCATGTGACTAATTCTTCTCCAATTATCAATTGTTGTAATAAGAACTAATCCCTCTATTTCTTTTTCCGCAAATGTATCCCATAAACGAAATTCCACTTTTAGCCTATTGTCTTCGATGGCAAGTTCTCCTGTAAGTAACCCTTGAGCTTTTATTAATCTCCAATCTGCAAATCTTGGTTTTAAATGCATGGCACGATTATTTTGAATGAATGCCTTGTCGTCTATTGATGAGAACAATCCACTTCTTTCAAGGTCATCGGAAATTACTGTTCTAATATTTTCTGTTATTTTCTTATCAATAATTTCAGAATTATTATCATGAAAGAACTCACTTATAGCAAGAGGAAGAGGTTCTCGATTACCTTCGGTGATATCAATTTCAATTAACGCATATGAAATGTTGGTAAATAATATTAAAGGAATTAGGTATAATAATAATTTTCTCATTCTTAGCCTCTTAGTATCTCTCTAGGATCAAAATTCAACTGTAAATTTTTCCAATTATCATAGCGCTCAGCTTCTGGCGCTTTAATTGGATCACATCGTCTTACCGCCCTAAGAGCGCTCTCTGCGAGCGTTCTAAAATATTTTTCACCTGGCTTATTCATCCTTTCGTGTTGAACAACTTCTGGTGGCTTTAAAAGTGATCCATCTGTATTTAAAAATATTTTTATTTTCACAATCATTGTTTCATCATAGGGAATTCCAAGTGGTATGCTCCAACATTGCATGAATTGTGCTCTAATTGCATCTTCCTCGCTAAGAGTAAGTCGTTTATCTAGACTTGGCGTTGAGTCAAGAGCTTCATAATCCTTTTCAACAATATCTTCTGGATTTATTTGCTTTGTATCTTTTTGCTTGTCAATTAACTCAGCTAGCTTGAGAGGATCAAATTTATCTTTCTTTTTTGTTTCTGGCTTTTTAACTGGCATGTTTTGAATCATTTTTTTCTCGATCTTTTTATTTTCAATTTTTTCTTCTGTAAATGGATCTTTCACTTTTTCATTTGATTTTTCTTCTTTTGGCTTTTGAATTGGTTGATTTAACTTTTGTTTTTCTTTTTTATTTTCTTTTTCTAGTTTTTTATCCTCTTTTTTTTTACTAATCTTAGGTACATTTGTTTTTTCTGCCATTTCAATCAGCTCAACTTGAATGATAGGTGGCATTTCAAGTTCGTTATTATTAAATAAAGGAAGTGAAACTATTGTAAAAAAAAGGATGAATGAGTGTAGTAATACTGATCCTATAACTGAAATTCTCATATTTGAGTCCCATTAATTAATCACTTACAGGTTTTGTAATTAAAGAAACTTTTGAAAAGCCTGATCCAGATAACTCCCCAAGTACTCTCATCACTTTTCCGTAATCAATTGCTTCATCACCTCTAACATATATCTTTGTATCTAATCTATTATCGGTTATTGCTTTTATTTTAGGAATTAATTCACCCAGTGCTATTTCTGTTTCTTGAATATAGATTGTACCAGCCTCATTGATAGTTACCTCCATTGGCTCATCATCAGACTGAAGTGAATCAGCATTACTTTCAGGAAGATCTACTTGTACACCAACTGTTAGTAATGGAGCAGTAACCATAAATATTACAAGCAGAACAAGCATTACATCAACAAAAGGTGTAACATTTATGTCGCTAAAAGGTTTTGAATGAGTATTTCTAGTCACTTAAAAAATCTTGTGTTTATTTTGCATTAAGTCCTCTAGAAAAAATGACATTAAAATGCTCTTTAAATCTATACATTCGGGCATTCTCATCATTCACCTGACTTGTGAAAATATTGTAGGCAATCACAGCTGGTATCGCTGCCAAGAGTCCTAGGGCTGTTGCGAAAAGAGCTTCCGCTATTCCTGGTGCTACTACTGCTAAGGATGTATTTCTTGATATTGCAATTGACTGGAAAGAATTCATTATTCCCCAAACAGTTCCAAAAAGGCCAATAAAAGGAGTGGTTGCGCCTATAGTTGCAAGATAGCTAAAGTATAGTGAAAGTTTTTCATTTTGATAATCAATTGCAGCTTCCATAATTCTATTAATTCTATCAATTATGCTTTCGATATTTTTTTTAGTTTCTTGATTGGACTTTTCAATCTCATCCACTGCCTCGAGAAAAACATACTTTATAGGACTTTCTGAAAGATGATGAGTAGTTGATGCAATTTCTTTGATGGAACGTCCTGACCAAAATTCTTCCTCAAATTGTTTACTGATTTTTTTTAAAGATCTAAAAAGTCTTATTTTGTGAATAATAATTGTCCATGAAAATATTGATGCAGCGAATAATATTAGAATTACTAATTTCACTACTAAGTCTGCCCTAAAGAAAAGAGATATTAGGGTGAATTCATCATTAATTTGACTTGCACTTATTATAGATTCATTTTCCATAGTATTAATTTAAAACTAAAAATTGTCTTAAATAGGGCGTCATGAATCAGCCTTCTTACTTTCAAGAAATATTTTATATAGTTCCATAAAGTCATCTAATCTTAAAACACACAAGGAATTACCAGTTGTTTCCCTATTTCTTCTAGTAATGACCACGGGAAATGAGTTTGATTTGGACGTTTCAATATTTTCTTCGACTTGCTTAATAGACTCATGGATTTTAAATTTTTCAGTTCTCTTTGCCTCAACATAAATATGAGGAGTGTTTTTTAAATCACTCCCTCCTGATGATTTTATAGCTCCACCACCAGACAGCGGCATTCGTTGTACAAGATCATCACCACCAAAAACTTTTTTGTTAAAATATTTAGCTAACTCCCTTTCATATCCATCACCTTTTCTTTTTGGAGAGCTACCTGGCATAAAAACGAATCAAATTTATCAATTCATTAAAGACTAATTAATATATTAAGATTTTAAAAGTTAATTAATCAAGCAATTCTTATTAATTCTTCATCGCTCGCCTCAAAATTTGAGAAGATATACTGAACATCCTCGTCATTATCAAGCTCGTTTATTAGATTTATAAGTGATTTCAACTTTTCGCCTTCAACTTTAACTAATATATTTGGTCTCCACTGAAAACCAGATGAGATGGGCTCACCATATTCAGAAGCTAACAAGTCGTAAAACCCTGATAATGCATCAGGTAAGCATACTGTTTCATATTCATCCTCTTCTAAGAAACAATCCTCTGCTCCATTTTCAATTGAAAAGTTAAAAAACTCATCCTCAGTTGTAATATCCTTTTTAAATTTCAGAAAACCATAGTGTTTGAATGCATGAGAAACCGAACCTGTTTCACCTAATGATCCTCCGAACTTTTGAAATGTTGATCTGACATTAGATGCTGTTCTGTTTCTATTATCAGTAAGTGCTTCAACAATTATAGATACACCTGCTGGACCAAATCCTTCATATCTCATTTGATCATAATTAATTGTATCTTTATCTAAAGACTTTTTAATAGCACGATCAATATTCTCTTTTGGAAAGCTCGATGCCTTTGCAAGTTGAATAGCCGATCTCAATCTGGCGTTTTGATCAGGGTCTGGAGAACCTAATTTTGCTGCAACAGTTATTTCTTTAGATAACTTGGAAAATAGTCCTGCTCTTTTTTTGTCTTGCGCTCCTTTTCGGTATTGAATATTTTTAAACTTAGAGTGGCCCGCCATTTAATTTCCTATTTTTCCGCCAATACGAATTGATTGAATATTTTTAGCAAGAAAATTGCCATTCTGCGATTCTATAATTACTCCACATAATGTACCCACTCCATCGGCAGGCGGCACTCTTTTTCTTTCATTGTCTTGAGTTGCAAATTTCCTTACAAATTCTTCTTTTTTAGTTCCAATAACAGAGTCATAATCACCACACATACCTGCATCTGTTTGATAAGCTGTTCCATGTTCCATGATGGTTGCATCAGCTGTTGGAACGTGCGTATGCGTCCCTACTACCGCAGTTACGCGTCCGTCAAGGTGGTGACCCATGGCCATCTTTTCACTCGATGCTTCGGCATGAAAATCTACAAAAATGAATGATAAGTCTTTTACATCAATTTTTTGCAATACCTCCTCGATCTTGAAAAAAGCATTATCACAGGAACGCATAAATAAGTTTCCCATTATATTAATAACTGCAATTTTTTCCTTATTGTCCAGCTCATAAATATTAAAGCCTAGTCCAGGAGATCCTTCTGCAAAATTGTAAGGTTTTAAAAGGTTTTGATCCTTATCGATGTAATTAGTTATTTCTTTTTGATCCCATAAATGATTTCCTGTGGTAATCACATTTACACCGTACGAATACAATTCATTACATATGCTCTCAGTGATTCCAAAACCACCTGCAGCGTTTTCACCATTTGCTATCACAAAATCAATATTATTATCAGCGATCGCTTGTGGCAGATTATCTCTTAAGGAATGCCTACCAGATCTACCCATTACATCCCCTAAAAATAAAATTTTCATATTACTTTATATAAATAACTTTCTGTTAAAATCCAATCAAGTTTTTGATCATGATCTTCAATTGGAATTTCATAAACATTTTGAAAAGAATATCCTAGTCCTACTTTAATAATTTCTTTTTCTTCTTGGAAAGAAAAATATTTATCATAAAAACCTCCTCCATATCCTAATCTAAAACCACTTTCATTGAATGCTAGCAAAGGGACTAAGACTAGTTTTGGAAATATAATTTCATTGGTTACCTCAGGCTCTAAAATATTATACTTATTTTTAATTAATTTAGTTCCAGTAGTATATTTAAAAAAATTAATTTCTTTAGTTTGATAATCAATTTTAGGTAAACAAATATTAACATTTTTTTCAATTAGGCATTTATGTAAAACATTAGTACTTAATTCAAAATTATAATCGATATATGAGCCCACATAATCACTATTAATATTATTTAATAACGGACGTAAATGTACGTGAGACATATTTTTTTCATTATAGTCTCCTGATAGATGTTTTCTTCTATTAATTAAAAATTTGCGTAATATTTTTTTTTCTAGATGATGCTCTGTATTAATCATTAATATTAATGATTAGAAATTTTCTTAACTTGCCTGTGAAAGCTTAGATAGTAAGTCTGTTAATTTCTCATTGTTAGCCTCAATGTATTTTTGACTTTCCATTTGTTGTTGATCTAAAATTTTTTCTTTTGAACTAATACTTGTTTGAAGCTCTTCAATCTTAGTCAGATTTGAACTTAATTTTTGATTAAGATCGTGTATTTCATCAGCAATCAACAATGAGGCCATAACCATTAGCCTAGTTTCACCTATTTTTCCGAATCTTTTAGTCAATTCTCTGACTTTAAAGTCAATTCGCGAACTAAGTTGCTTTAAGTGATTTTCTTCCCCAGGATCGCAAACTATCGCATAATCTTGATCATTAATATTTACTACTATTTCAGGCATCAATTATGAATCCAATATATCTTTAATTGTATAAATATTTTCATCAAGCTGAGATGAAATATTTCCAGCAATATTTTTAAGCTCTAGAAAATCAGATTTTAAGATTTTAATTTCGTTTTCAAGGTGATTATTCTCACTAAGCAGTTTCGCATTTTCATTTTCGAGGGATGATATCTTTTTTGCTTCTTGTGACAATTTTTCAATTTCTCTACCAAGATTTGCAATAGTATTACTGAATTGATCTTTAGTATCCTGATATGTTGACATGTCGCACCCTTAATCTTTAGGGGGAGTTTAACTGTCTTTTTTATTCCCAGTCAACTTTTAAAATTATAAAAAAAATTAATTTTTTTTGTGAATAAGATATTATAATTTAAGACTCTTTCTACTTTATTGCTTATATTAGGCTCATTATTAGTATTAAAAATAAATGTCTCGAAACTTAAATTCTTCTTCGATCCCTCACGAAAATATGGCAAATGCCATAAGATTCTTATCAATTGACGCGGTAGAGAGGGCTAAAAGTGGACACCCGGGATTGCCAATGGGTATGGCTGATGTTGCCACTGTTCTTTTCACTAAATTTCTAAAGTTTAATTCTGGTGCTCCCAGGTGGCATGATAGAGATAGATTTATATTATCAGCTGGTCACGGCTCGATGCTTCTGTATTCACTGCTGTATCTAACTGGTTACCGTGATATGACCATCAAGGATATCAAAAAATTTAGACAACTTGATAGTAAGTGTGCAGGTCATCCTGAATATGGACATGCTCAAGGCATTGAAACAACTACTGGACCATTAGGACAAGGAATAGGAAATGCTGTAGGAATGGCTTTAGCTGAAAAAATATTAAGCAGTCAATTTGGAGATAAGATTATCGATCACTATACTTACGTGATAGCCAGTGATGGTGACTTGATGGAAGGCATATCTCATGAGGTCGCTTCATTTGCAGGTCATTTGAAGTTAAATAAGCTAATTGTTTTTTTTGATGATAATGGAATTTCAATTGATGGACCTGTTAAACTCTCAAATTCTGAAAATACACTTGACCGTTTTAAGGCCTATGGGTGGAACACAATAAAAATTAATGGGCATCATAAAGATGAAATTATAAAAGCGATAACAAAAGCTAAAAGATCAAAAAAACCCACTATAATTTCTTGTAAAACAAAAATTGGTTTCGGCTCACCTAACAAGCAAGGTAAATCTTCCTCACATGGCAGTCCACTTGGTGAAGAAGAAGTCAGCTTAACTAGATCCAAACTAAAGTGGCCCCACAAGCCCTTTTCGGTTCCAGTAGATGTATTAAATGAATGGAAAAAGTCTGGCAAGAGATCAACTGACGTGTATAAAAAATGGAAAATAGATTTTGAAAAACTGTCTAAAAAGAAAAGAGATGAATTTGAAAGAAGAATTAGTGGAAATGTTCCAAAAAAAGTTAACCAGCTTCTAAGTAAGTTTAAAAAAGGCTCTATTAAGAAACCAATTGATATAGCAACGCGGCAGGCCTCTGAGATGGTGATTAACCAAATTGCACCCATCATGCCAGAATTAGTTGGTGGATCTGCAGATCTTACCGGTTCAAACAATACTAAAGGGAATAAAGTAGATGTTATTAATTCAAAAAATTACCGAGGTAATTATGTCTATTATGGAATAAGAGAGCATGGAATGGCAGCCATTATGAATGGCTTATCATTACATAAGGGCATTATACCATTTGGAGGAACATTTTTAATATTTTTAGATTACTGTAAGCCATCTCTTAGACTTGCGGCTCTTATGAAGCAGAGGGCTATTTATATTTTAACACACGACTCAATTGGCTTGGGTGAAGATGGCCCTACTCATCAACCAATTGAACAACTGGCATCCCTAAGGGCAACACCAAATGTAAAAGTATTCCGGCCTGCTGATGTTATTGAAACAGCTGAAGCTTGGGAATTGGCTTTATCAAATCAAAAAGGTCCATCTGTTATTGCCCTAACTAGACAAAAGCTGCCTATGCTTAGAAGGAGATATTACAAAAAAAATATTAGTTCTCAGGGCGCATATGAGATTAAAAGCAACTCTAAAAATCCAGATATTTCAATCTATGCCTCAGGTTCTGAGGTAGAAATAGGTATTCAGCTAATGGGCCTGCTAGAAAAAAAGAAAAAAAATGTAAGAGTGATTTCAGTACCGTGCATGGAGCTATTTAAAATTCAAAGTAAGACATTTCAAAAAAAGATCAGAGGGAATTCTAAGTTAAATATATCAATAGAAGCAGGTTCAAGTTTTGGATGGAGTGAGATCTGTGGAGGAAATACTGTGAATATATGCATGAAAGATTTTGGAGCCAGCGCTCCTTATCAAAAGCTTTATGATTACTATGGCTTCACAGCAAAAAAAATATTAAAGCAAGTAATTAAAAAAATATAGGAGTTTTCAAAATGGCAGTAAATGTTGCAATTAGTGGGTTTGGAAGGATCGGTAGATTAGTTCTCAGATCAATTATAGAAAGTAAACGTAAGGATATTAATGTTGTTGCAATAAATGACTTAGCGCCTGTTGATACAAACGCATTCTTGCTAGCGAATGATACAGTCCACGGACCTTTAAACGAAAAAATTTCTGTTAAGAAGAACAAGATGACCATTGGAAGGAAAACTATTTCAGTACTTAATGAGAGAGATCCACAAAAACTTCCATGGAAAAAAATGAAAATTGACGTAGCTCTTGAATGTACTGGTTTATTTACCTCGAAAGAAAAAGCGTCTATGCATATTAAAGCTGGAGCAAAAAAAGTTCTTGTCTCTGCCCCCTGCTCTGAAGCTGATAAAACAATAGTATATGGGGTAAACGAACAAGAAATAACTCGTAATGATCTAGTTGTTTCGAATGCATCTTGCACTACGAACTGTTTGGCACCAGTAGTTAAAGTTCTTCACGAAAAATTTGGAATTGTTCATGGATATATGACTACCATTCATGCATTTACAGGTGACCAAAGTGTTTTGGATACATTTCATCCTGATTTAAGAAGAGCTAGGGCAGCTTCAATGTCAATGATACCTACATCAACAGGTGCCGCCAAAGCAGTTGGGTTAGTGATGCCAGAATTATCAGGAAAACTAGATGGAACGGCAATAAGAGTACCAACTCCCAATGTATCGCTTATCGATTTTAAATTTGTATCAA
Source organism: uncultured Pelagibacteraceae bacterium (assembly GCA_902584215.1). Lineage (GTDB taxonomy): Bacteria > Pseudomonadota > Alphaproteobacteria > Pelagibacterales > AG-422-B15 > CACNXQ01. Next base: position 34,330 of record CACHYW010000002.1, on the reverse strand, counting down.
AAAAAACAATGAAAGTTGATAGTGTAAATAAAGCCATGACCGCTGCGTCACGGTCCAATAAATTGAAAGGTATACTCAACGTTAATTCAGAGCCACTTGTTTCATCAGATTTTAATCATAATCCTGCTTCTTCAAATTTTGACCTGACTCAAACACAAGTCATAGATGGAAAATTTGGAAGAGTTTTAAGTTGGTATGATAATGAATGGGGTTTCTCAAATAGAATGTGTGATACTGCAGTAGCAATGAAAAGATCAAAATAGTAATGCTGGATGTCTCTAATCTAAAAAAGATTACTGAGAAAAATAAAACTGTATTAATAAGATTTGATCTTAACGTTCCACTAAATTCTATTGATGACTATATTAGTGATAGAATAATCAGAATTAAAAAACCTATTTTAAATCTGTTACATGAAAATCATAAAGTCATTATTTTATCTCACTTGGGTAGACCAAATGGAGAGATAAAGGATGAGCTATCACTGCAACAAGTAGTTCCTCAGCTAGAAAAAGTTCTTGAAAAAAAAATAAATTTCTTACCAGATTGTATCGGAAATGAAATAAAAGACAAAATCAATTCGCTTGAATATGGAACAGTCATTTTATTAGAAAACTGCAGATTCTATAAAGAAGAGGAAGAGAATGATCATGACTTTGCAAAACAGTTATCTGAGTTGGCTGATGTTTACATAAATGATGCGTTCGCATGTTCGCACCGCGCACATGCATCAATTGAAGCAATATCGCATTTCATGCCTTCATATTGTGGGGATCTTCTTGAAGAAGAAATGATTAATTTGCAAGAAGTGATTCATGAACCTCTTAGTCCTGCTCTCACAATAATAGGAGGTTCTAAAATATCCACAAAAATTACTGTTCTTAAAAATTTATCAGAAAAAATGGACACCATTGTCATAGCTGGTGGTATGGCAAATAACTTTTTGAAATATCATGGGTATAATATCCAAAAATCATTGCATGAAGAAAATGTCGACCACTTAATTACAGAAATACTAGATTTTTCATCTAAAAATAATTGTAGGTTAGTTTTACCAATTGATGTAGTCACAGCAGATAAAATATCAGACGGAGCAGAAATTAAAGAGTCTGATATTGAAAATATTAAAGAGCAAAATATGATTCTGGATATAGGCAAAAATACATTGAAGTTAATAAAAAAAGAAATTAGTAAATCTAAAACTGTATTCTGGAATGGTCCAGTTGGAGTATTTGAAACTTCTCCGTTTGACAGAGGCACTGTAGAAATTGCAAATTTCATTGGTACTCTAACTGAAAATAATAAAATTAGGTCATTTGCTGGTGGGGGTGATACAATTTCTGCATTAGACTTAGCCCGTGTGAAAGATAAATTTTCTTATGTTTCTACTGGCGGTGGTGCATTACTTGAGCTAATAGAAGGTAAGAAATTACCAGGCCTAGTCGCATTAGGAATTTTATAATAGGAGATGAAAATGATACCAAAAACTTTAGAAGAGATAGCTAGCTATATTGTAAAGGACGGTAAAGGAATACTTGCAGCTGACGAAAGCACTGGAACAATTGAAAAAAGATTTAAGTCAATTGACGTGGAGTCAACTGAAGATAATAGAAGAAAATATAGAGAAATGCTTTTTAGATCTCCAGCGATGGCAGAGGCTATCGGTGGGGTAATTTTGTTTGATGAGACTCTAAGACAAAAAGCACAAGATGGATCATATTTAAGAGATGTAATTTTAAACCATGGGTCACTTCCTGGAATTAAAGTAGACCAAGGAGTAAAAGAGCTGGAAGTTAATTCTAATGAAAAAATCACAACTGGATTAGATGGCCTAAATGAACGTTGTAGAGAATATGATGCATTGGGTGCTAAATTTACTAAATGGAGAGCAGTAATCAATATTAGCGATGGCATGCCATCTACAAAATGTATCAATGAAAATATGTTAGCTTTATCCGAGTACGCCCTTATAGCTCAAGAAAATAATATGGTACCAATAGTAGAACCTGAAGTCATTATGGATGGCCCGCATACAATAGATCAATGCTATGACGTTACTAAGAACACATTATCCGTACTTTTTGAAATGCTTGATAAAAAAAATATAAATATTAGGGGCACCCTGTTAAAACCTAACATGGTAGTTTCAGGAACAGAAAATAGTCATCAAGCAAATTATAAGGAAGTTGCAGAAAAAACTCTTGATTGTCTAAATTCGTCTGTGCCTGATGAATTGCCAGGTATTGTTTTTCTATCGGGTGGTCAATCTGATATTGATGCAACGGCACATTTAGATGAGATGAATAAAATTGGTGGTTTTAAATGGAAACTAAGCTTCTCTTATGGAAGAGCATTGCAGCAAGCAGCATTAAAAGTTTGGTCAGGTAATGACAGTAATCTAGAGCATGCACAAAAAGCATTCAGCCATCGTGCAATCATGAATATGAAAGCTTCTTTAGGTGAATGGAGCAAATCACTTGAGACTTAATTGAATGAAAATTAATGGAAATTCTGTAAAACCTGGCATGATTTTAGAGCATAAGGGTGAGTTGTGGACTGTTGCCAAATCACAATCAGTAAAACCAGGCAAGGGTGGAGCATTCAACCAGGTTGAAATGAAAAATATTAAAACTGGATCAAAACTAAATGAGAGATTCAGAGCCTCTGAGGAAGTGGACCGTGTAAGGGTAGATGAAGAAAAGTACCAATATTTATATAAACAAGATGATAAACTAGTATTTATGAATACAGACTCATATGAACAAATAGAACTGGACACAGAAATTGCTGGAGATCGAATAGTCTTAATGAGTGAAAATGATGAAGTTATAATTGAGATGTACAATGACAAAGCTATAGGAATACAACTTCCAAAAACTCTCTCCTTTATTGTTAGTGAAACGGAGGCGGTTGTTAAGGGTCAAACAGCTGCATCTTCAAATAAACCTGCAATATTAGAGAATGGCATAAGAGTATTGGTGCCACCTTTTATTGAACAAGGTGAGAAAATTGAAATCAATACAGAGGACTTAACTTATTCTAAAAGAGTTGACTAATGAGTTACTCTGATCCTTATATAAATGCAATATTCCTTGCTTCAAGAAAAGTAAGTAAAAATCTCATACGAGACTTTGGAGAAGTTGAAAAATTACAGGTATCTTTAAAGGGAGTTTCTGATTTTGTTTCTTTAGCAGATACCCGAGCAGAGAAGCAAATAATAAAAGAACTTACTTATTCATATCCTAAAATAAATATACTTGCTGAAGAAATTGGAACAATAAAAAACTCAGACGATAATATGAGATGGATAATCGATCCTCTTGATGGAACGAGTAATTTTGTTTTTAGTATCCCCCATTTTGCGATTTCAATTGCTTTAGAAAAAGACAATGAAATTATTGCAGGCGGAGTTTATCAGCCGCTGACAGATGAATTTTTTTGGGCTGTAAAAGGTAGGGGCGCTTTTTGCAATAACCTTAGGCTAAGAGTTTCATCAAGGGAAAACTTAGAAGACTGCATGATTGGAACAGGCATTCCTCACAAAGGAATGAAAGGACACGAAGAGTATCTGCCTGGACTTAAAACAGTAATGGAAAATGTATGTGGTGTTAGAAGATTGGGCGCTGCATCTTTGGATCTAGCATATGTTGCTGCTGGAAAGTATGACGGTTATTGGGAAAAAAACTTAAAGCTAGTTGATATCGCTGCAGGATCATTAATTGTAAAAGAGGCAGGCGGAAAAGTAACTGACTTTGAAGGAAGAGAGGAATATCACAATTCAGGGCGAATTCTTGCAACTAACTTTAGAATTCATGATCAACTTCAAAAAATAATTTAATTATATTTTTATACCAAATCTATTTAAAATTTTCTTTTCAAATTTCCAAAAATATTGGAGTTGTCCAAAAGGAATGGCAACTACTAATAATAATATTTGATATATAAAAAATAAAAGAATAATTCTAATTGGCCAAAATATAATTGGATTAAAGTTTTCCTCTTTTAAGCCGATGATTTCAAAAAACTCGACTGTTATATAAAGTGATAAAGATCCCGTGATTGCAAATACTACCATTATCAACGTAAACTGCCAAAAACTGATAATATTAAGCCTTTTCATCATTGCATTAACTATTCTCATAGAAATTCACTAAATAAATATTGATCAGAATTATTATATAGGTTAATTAACCTCAAAATTAACTAAATAAAATGAAAAAAGATAAACATCCAAATTATCATACAATTAACGTTGTAATGACAGATGGTACGAAGTTTGAAACGAAGTCCACATGGGGAAAAGAAGGAGATACAATGTCTCTTGATATAGATCCTTTATCTCATCCTGCATGGACCGGTGGGCAGCAAAAAATTCAAGATAAAGGTCAAGTAAGCAGATTTAAGAAGAGATTTAGCAATCTTAAAACTTAAACTTCGAACCTTGAAATCAAAATAATTATCACAATATGTGTTTTGTTGGTGGCAATAATGCATCAGCAAAAATTGCCTAGCTTAATTTAAGTAGGCTAAAACTTTTAATCGCTTAAGGAGGATTAAACTATGACTACATTTGACTTATCGCCATTACTACGCTCAAGCGTAGGTTTTGACGCATTTGACAATATTTTTGACTCTGTCTTTAATATGAATGAGACTGGAAGTGCTTACCCGCCTTACAATATTGTGAAATCAGGTAATAATTACACCATAACACTTGCAGTAGCTGGTTTTTCAATGTCTGACTTAGACATTTCTGTACAAGAAAATGAGCTAATAATCAGTGGTAAGACCAATGACTCTGATAATAACGTTGAGTTCTTGCATAAAGGTATTGCTGGGAGAAGCTTTGAAAGAAAATTTCGACTAGCTGACACTATCAAAGTATCTGATGCAAACTATGAGAATGGTTTATTGCATGTATTTCTTGAAAGGGAAATTCCAGAACATCAAAAACCAAGAAAAATAGAAATTAATAATAAAATTAATTAATTTTAATAAGGAGCTGCTAATAATACTTAGCAGCTCCTCTATATTTTTATGAAAGCAATTACTTTTGACAAATTTGGAGGCCCTGAAGTCCTATATGTATCTGACAACATAGAGACACCAGTTGTTAGTGATGAAGAAGTATTAATCAAAGTTCATGCGGCAGGGATAAATAGACCTGACATATTGCAACGCATGGGGCAATATCCACCTCCTAGAGGTGCTTCGGAGATACTTGGACTAGAGGTTTCAGGATGTATAGTAGATTGCGGTAAAGGTATTGATAAAGAATTTCTAAACAAAAATGTTTGTGCTCTAGTAACAGGTGGTGGATATGCGGAATATGTGAAATGTCATAAATCAACAATACTACCTATTCCCAAAGGCATTTCGCTTAGTGATGCTTGCACTATCCCTGAAACTTTTTTTACAGTATGGACAAATTTATTTGACCTTGCGAAACTTAAAAGGGATGAAACCCTGCTTATTCACGGTGGCGCTAGCGGTATTGGTTTAACTGCTGTTTCGATGGCAATAGCCTTTGGAGTGAAATGCATTGTTACAGTAGGATCTGATGAAAAAGAAAATTATTTAAATTCTCTAAATATAGAACGAGTAATTAATTATAAGACTGATGATTTTGAAAAAATAATTCTCAACGAATATAAAGGTATTGATGTAATTCTTGATATGGTAGGAGGAAATTACTTCCAAAAAAAATCTAAATATAATGAATCGTTTTGGAAGACTAATTAATATTGCTTATCTTCAGGGCTCAAAGATTGAAGCTAATCTTCTTCCTATTATGCTAAAGAGATTAATCATTTCGGGATCTACTTTAAGAACAAGGGCAAATAAAGAAAAGGCAGAAATAGCCGAAAATCTTAAAAAGAATATTTGGCCTTTGATAGAAAATAACAATATTAAACTTCATATTGATAAAAAATTTGATATGAGTGATGTCTCAAAAGCACACCAATACATGGAAAATAATAAAAATATTGGCAAATTACTGCTAAATTTTGAGTAAAGCTTTGAAAAAATGATAAACTAACATATAAGGATTTTTTTAATTACAGATTATGAAAACAATAAAATTACCACTTATGCCAAAGGCTACTGCAATTTGGCTTGTAGATAACACTTCCCTCTCTTTCAGGCAGATAGGAAATTTCTGTGGCATGCACGAACTGGAAATTAAAGGTATAGCTGACGGCGAAGTGGGTGCAGGAATAAAAGGATTAAATCCGATTACTAGTGGCCAATTAACTAAAGAAGAAATTGATAGATGTGTTGCATCCGAAGAAGAAGAGCTTCAAATCATTGAAAATGAAATCTCCGAAAAAACAGAACAATCAAAGAAAAAAAAGAAATATACACCCCTATCTAAAAGACAAGATCGACCAGATGCTGTTTATTGGTTGATTAGAAATCATCCTGAATTAAAAGACTCTCAGGTAGCTCGTTTAGTTGGAAGTACAAAAAATACTATAGACGGAATAAGAAAGAGAACTCATTGGAATATGGCAAACATCAGACCTCAAGACCCAATCGGCCTTGGTCTATGTAGGCAAATAGAATTAGATGAAGCTCTTGAAAAAGCTGAGCGCTCAATCAAGCGTGCTGAAAAGAAAAAAGCAAAAGAAGAGAAGCTAAAATTAGAGGAAATGAATATTCAAAATGAAGGGAATATCTCCTCTACAAATACAACTATAGACGAATAAGTTTTATTGATGAAAAGTTTGCCACTCGTTAGCATAATAATGGGAAGCCAATCTGATTGGTCAACAATGAAACATGCATCAAAAATTCTAACTACTTTTAAAATTAAACATGAGGTAAAGATTATTTCAGCCCACCGCACTCCCAAAAGATTATTCACATATGCTGAAGAAGCTGACAAAAGAGGTATAAAAGTAATAATTGCAGGAGCTGGGGGAGCTGCTCATCTTCCTGGCATGACAGCATCAATAAGTAATTTGCCTGTGCTGGGTGTTCCAGTTGAATCTAAAAAATTAAAAGGATTGGACAGCTTATTATCAATTGCTCAAATGCCTGCAGGTGTTCCTGTAGGATCGCTAGCTGTGGGTGAATCAGGTGCAAAAAATGCTGCCTTATTAGCAATCTCAATATTAAGTGGTGAAGATAAAATTCTTAAAAACAAGTATAAGAGTTGGCGTTTAAAGCAAACCCGGTCAGTAAATATCAAGCCTAAAAAATGAGTTTAAAAGTTTCCACAGTTGGCATCATTGGTGGTGGACAGCTGGGCATGTTCTTAGCTCATTCATGTAATAAATTAGGACTTACAGTATTCGTTTACTCAGACAGCAAAAGAGTTCCTGCAGAAAAATATGCTGACAAAATGTTCTACGGTTCTTTTGAAGATGTTGAAAGTTTAAAAATTTTTAGTAGTGAAGTAGATCTTATAACCTACGAATTTGAAAATGTATCAACTAAAGCTCTAAACAAATTAAAGGGAAAGAAAATATACCCACCTATTTCTGCACTAACTATTAGTCAGGATAGAAAAAAAGAGAAACAATTCTTCTCAAAAAATAAAATTAACCACGCAGGAATTGGTCTTCTAAATAATAAAAATAGTTTGAAAAGACTAAAAACTTCAATTCAGTATCCTGTAATATTAAAAACAACTAGATTTGGCTATGATGGTAAAGGACAAGCATTAGTAAAAAATACTAAAAATTTAGAAAGACAATGGAAAGAGAATGGATATCAGGACTGTATTATAGAAAGGAAAATTAATCTTAAAAAAGAAGTTTCAGTTATATGCGCAAGAGACATTAAACGAAATTCTTATTTCTATCCAACATTCACTAATGTACACAAAAACCATATACTTTTTGAGACAAAATCACCTAGTAGTATTGATGCAGAAATTGAAGGTAAATTATTAAAAATATCAAAAAAAATTATTACAAAGCTTAATTATATTGGATTATTAACGATTGAATTTTTCATTGATAAAGAAAATACTATTTATGTTAATGAAATTGCTCCAAGGGTTCATAATTCTGGGCATATAACACTTGATAATGCAAACATAAGTCAATTTGAGTTGCATATAAAAGCCATTACAGGAAAAAAAATTCTTAAACCCAAAATACTTAAAAAAGGGCTTATGAGAAATCTTATAGGCAATGAAATAAAAAGAGTAGAAAGTATAAAATCTATGAGGAAGTATAAAGACTTCAAAAAAAATATTAAGTATGACTATGGCAAAAAGATCGTAAAAGGTGGCCGAAAAATGGGTCACATTAATTTTATCTCATAATTGAATATAATTTTATTTGGCTAGACAAAGGAATTCCAAGATGGTAGAAATCCACAAATTTTATGTGCTCTAAAGGAGGGCAGTACCATAGTTGAAGTAAGTGTAAAAGATAACAATGTTGAAGGAGCTTTACGTATCCTCAAGAAAAAAATGCAAAGAGAAGGTATTTTTAAAGAAATGAAAATGAGAACTTACTTCGAAAAGCCTAGTCAGAAAAAATTACGGGAAAAAGCAGAAAATATTCGTCGTTCTCGAAAAATGGCAAGAAGAAAATTATACAGCTAGGAATAGCTATAAAGCCTTAACGATACCCTCAACCATTTTTTTAGCATCAGAAAAAAGCATCATGGTATTGTCTCTGTAAAATAACTCATTATCTACCCCGGCATAACCTAAGCCTCTACCCCTCTTAACAAATAAAACTGTATTTGCATTTTCTACATCAAGTATTGGCATTCCATAAATTGGTGACGAAGGATCAGTTTTAGCTATAGGATTAGTTACGTCATTCGCTCCTATAACAAATGCTACATCTGCTTGAGAAAATTCTGAATTGATATCTTCCAATTCAAAAACATCATCATATGGTACATTGGCCTCTGCTAACAAAACATTCATATGGCCAGGCATTCTTCCTGCAACTGGATGAATTGCAAAAGTTACTTTAACTCCATTTTTTTTCAAGGCATCAGTCATCTCTTTTAATACGTGCTGAGCTTGAGCTACTGCCATTCCATAGCCCGGTACGATAATCACAGATCCAGCATTTTTCATTATAAATGCTGCGTCATCAAAGCCGCCCTCTTTTACAGGTCGTTGCTCTACATCTTTATTAACTGCAATATCATCACCCCCAAAACCACCTAATATTACACTAATAAACGATCTATTCATTGCTGCACACATTATATATGAGAGTATGGCACCAGATGATCCAACTAACGCGCCAGTAATTATTAGTGCAGTATTTCCAAGTGTAAACCCAATGCCTGCTGCAGCCCATCCTGAATATGAGTTAAGCATTGATACAACCACTGGCATATCTGCTCCACCAATCGGAATAATAATAAGAAAACCTATTAAAAATGATAGTGCGATAATTGTTAAATATATCTTTTGGTCTTGATTGAAGCAAAAATATACAATGCCAGCAATGATTATAATCCCAATAAGTAAATTGAGCATATGTTGACCTCTAAATACTATCGGAGAACCAGACATTATTCCTTGAAGTTTACCAAACGCAATCACAGATCCAGAAAAAGTGATTGCGCCTATCACTGCCCCTAAAGACATTTCAACTAAACTTAGAGTTTTTATATTTCCCAAGGTCCCAATTTTAAATGCTTCAGGTGCGTAAAATGCAGCTAAGGCAACAAATACTGCAGCTAAACCAACAAGGCTATGGAAACCTGCAACTAACTGTGGCATGTCTGTCATAGCAATTCTTTTCGCAATAATAGCACCTACTATTCCACCAATAGCAATTGCAACTATAACAAATACAATCGTTTGAATATCCGAATTAAAAAAATTAACCGAGAACAAAGTTGCTAAAATAGCAATTACCATTCCTAAGATACCAAAAATATTTCCTCTTCTGGAACTTTCTGGAGATGAGAGTCCTCTTAAAGCAATAATAAAAAATACACCAGATACCACGTACGCAATGGCGACTAGATTTGTAAGCATTTATTCTTTATCCTCTTTTTTTGGTTTTTTCTTATACATTGCAAGCATTCTCTGTGTTACTAGAAACCCACCAAATATATTTACAGCAGCTAAAAGCACTGCAAGAAAGCCAAATCCTTTAGAAAGATTTCCTAAAAGTGATAGATCGCTACTCAGAACTAAAGCAAACAAGCCGCCAACAATTATAACTGAAGATATTGCATTAGTGACTGCCATCAAAGGCGTGTGTAAGGCAGGTGTAACGCTCCATACAACGTAATACCCAATAAAAATAGATAAAACAAATATTGTTAATCTAAAAATATTTGGATCAACTAATTCCATTATATAAACTCCTCATTAGTTATTTCTTTATTCTTAGTGACAAGAATGCCTTTTACAATCTCATCTTCCCAATCAATACTCAATTCCTTTGTCTCACTATCAATCAATAAATCTAAAAAATTTAAAACATTTTTAGAAAAAAGGGATGAAGCATCTTGAGAAATAGTAGAAGTAATATTTTTTACTCCTACGACTGTTACCCCATTTATATTATTTGTTTCACCAGCGGCTGAGCATTCACAGTTGCCCCCACTTTCTGATGCTAAATCAATAATTATTGATCCTGGCTTCATAGAATTAACTTGCTCTTTTGTAATTAATAATGGAGCTTTCTTGCCTGGTATCAAAGCTGTGCATATTGCAATATCTTGAGTTGATAAAGTTTCAGAAATTAGATTTGCCTGCTTTAACTTGAATTCTTCACTCATTTCTTTTGCATATCCTCCAGATGTTTCAGCATCTTGAGTTTCATCATCTTCAACCATTACAAATTTACCACCTAAGCTTTCAACCTGCTCTTTTGCAGCCGTTCTTACATCAGTTGCTGAAACAATTGCTCCTAATCTTTTTTGCAGTTGCAATAGCTTGCAGTCCTGCAACACCAGCCCCAAATACCATGACTTTGGCAGGGGCTATAGTTCCCGCTGCTGTCATCATCATGGGCATTGCTTTATTAAAAAGATAAGTAGCATCAATGACGGCTTTATATCCTGCTAAATTTGATTGTGACGACAAAATATCCATAGATTGAGCTCTAGTTATTCTAGGCATTAATTCCATTGCAAAAGATGTTACGCCTTTGTCTTTTAACTTATTTAGTGTTTCAATATTATTATATGGATCGAGCGATGCAATTAGCACTGACCCCTCACTCATAAGTGCAATCTCATCGTCATTTGGTTTATTAATCTTAAGTATCATATCAGATTTACTTATATCAGTAATTTCATTCGATATTGTTGCTCCACTTTTAATATATTCTTCATTAGAAAAATTTGAGTTTAATCCAGCATTGTCCTGTATTACTACATTAAGACCCCAGTCCTTCATTTTCTTGACAGTATCTGGAGAGGCTGCCACTCTAGAGTCAGAATTGCTTTCTTTAGGGATATAAACTTGCATAGTGAATAGAATTTATAATAAGAAGATTGCCATAAATACTAGGACTAAAACCACCCCCACAGATCCCCAAACAATCAACTTTCCAAAAAATGAGTAGGTTTTTTTTTGTTCTGAAATGTCCATATTATTCAAAGTAATATATTTCTTAATTTGTAATTTAACAGCATTATTTTTATATAACTTTTAGTATAAAAATTTATTTTATTTAATTTTTACAATGCTTTAGATGGCGTTGAATGATCCCAGTCTATGACGAGAGATCTTAAGGCTGCTACTAATGCTAAAGGTTGGTCTACCATAATATGATGGTGGGCTTCCGGAATATTTATTATTGGAGATTTTTTGTCCATGAGCTCGTGCATATATTTTGCACTTCGACCTGGAAAAAGAAGTGACTTCTCACCTCTAAATATCGCAACTCTACACTTTAAACCCTTAAGCTTATTGCGATACATTGCTTGCCTTTCAGCAAAACTATCACTATTAAAAATTTTCATGTAGTTTGGATCAAACTTCCATGTCCATCCACCTCGAACTTTTTTAATAGATTTTTCTGCAATATAATCCATTACGTAATCAAGTGCATCACTTTGTGACGGGACAAGTCTAAACCTTTTTCTTATATCTGATTTTTTTTTGTAAATTTTATTAGCTCTTATTTTTAAGTCAAATTTAGGTGGCTTTTCTGAAGGAGGCATTATCGCAGTATCAACTATGACAAGGCCGTAAAGAGTTTTTTTCATAGATGAAGCAGCAATTACACTGCACATTCCTCCTAAACTGTGACCAACTAAAATTGGCTTCTTAAGTTTCTCTTTTTTGCAAACACCTACTATTTCATCTCCCCATGACTCAATCGAATACTTTTTTTTCCAATCGCTCTCACCCATGCCCCCTAAATTCATGGCAATTACTCTATGTGTTTTTGCGAAATACGGTCCAATAAAATTCCACCATTCAGCATGTGCCATTCCACCGTGAACAAATATTAACCCAGGATTTTTTTGATCACCCCAAGTGTTATAAACTATTTTAGTGCCCTTAACTTTAACAGAACATATTTCTGGTATATTTGCAGTTGAGTCTCTAAACCACTGAGGTGTATTTATATTCATTAAGCAAGTTTTTTTAAAGATTTAGCAATTGTTTTGTGTAAAAGTCTTGAAATCCTTTTTATCTTACTTGTATTTGAAAGTAAATCATTTCTGACTTCAATTAAAACATGGGGAAGATTATTTCTTAGACCATGCCTATACATACTATCGCCAATTAAATTTCCTTTATAAGGCTTATTGTCTCCAACATTTATTTTCTGCAATCTAAGTTGATCAATAATTATACTACTTAAACGTTTATCTTCATTTGACAGGATTCCAAGCTCTAAATATCTTTTTTTATTTTTAAATATTGGATTAAAAGAATGAATAGATAAAATAACTTTAACTTTTTTTTTTCTTATAGTTTGATCTATTTCATCATGATATTTATTATAAATTTTCTTAACTCTTAGACTTATTTCACGTTTAGTGATTCCAATATTCCCAGGAATTATTTTTCTATCTACTATTACTGGAATGGCAGTCGGATCATCTAAATCTCTGTTAAGATCAATAAGTAGTCTTGAATATTTACCTTGAATGATTTTGCATTTTAATCGATTTGATAAATCCATACTTAGTTCCTTTACTCCAATATCGAATGCAATATGATGATTTAAAAAAGAATTTGACAGACCTAGTTTATTATTTTCTCTAGGAATAAAGTTAGATGCGTGATCGGCTATTATAAGAATTTGATTTTCAAAGTTTTTCACCAAAAGTTTATTAACCTTGGCGAGCTTTCATTCTTGGATTTTTCTTATTTATAACGTAAAGACGGCCCTTACGCTTTATAAGTTTATTATTACGGTCTCTGGTTTTGAGATTCTTTAACGAGCTTCTTACTTTCATGACTATTGCTCAACTTGAGGAGTATTAGCATCCTCAATCCTCTTTAGTCTAACTTTTTCTTTACGGATGTTATTCTTTTTAAAACGCTTTTTATTTAGTCTAGCTTCTCTAATTTTATTTGGCTTTTTCATATATAATGCGATCTTTTATATAAAAAGTCGAAAAAAACAACACATTATTTATATGGTGGGCACGGTTGGGATCGAACCAACAACCCCCACGATGTCAACGTGATGCTCTACCACTGAGCTACGTGCCCTTTAATCAAGGATTTTATATACCATTATTTAGTACCTATCTATAGCTATCGGGCAAATCTTTTTAATCCATCAGGTGTAAACATCTTAATATCATGTGGCTTATTTAGTCTCCATTTAACCTTTGGTAAATCAGCAGATCTTACACTTTGGAGTTGGTATCGTCGTGTTGCAAAGTCATATGTTGCTGAATGAATGGACAAACACATAGGTTGATCATAAAAGTTAATAAGTGGGAACTCCCTATATGCCATTAATGTATTTTCTTCGTCAAATGTTTCCTCAATTAGCATATTATGACTATCAACATCAAAATACATCATCCTTTTGGGTATACTATGTCTCTTGTCTTTTTTTAAGTTTGCTTCTACCACATTTACATTTACAAGTTCATATCTAAGATAATCTTGATTTACATGAAAAGCTGTTAAGACTTCTTCAAGCGGAGTCTCATGGAACATATAAGCATTGTATGGCACTAATTTCAACTTTGTACCATGATTTGACCAATTGTATCTGTCCTTAGCACCGTTAAATCCATCAACCTGATCCACAGTTGTTAATCCCTGGCTTGCACTTGGCTTATAATCATAATTAATGTCTGGTGCTCTGCGTACTCTTCTGGTTCCAGGATTATAAACCCACGCTCTACGGGGGGTTTGAAAAGCATTCAACGATTCAATTACTAATGTTGAAGCATCCGCTAATCTTGGTGGATGAGTAACTCTTGTCATCAGCATTCCTTGCAAGTCTTTATTTTTATCCTTCGTAAAAGGATTCCAAAAATTTTTAGCAATTGACTTACCTTCTCCATAAGTTCTTGTTCCATCTGGATTAACTATGAAGAATGGCGAACTACTCTGTATTTCAGTTCCTCTATATCTTAGTATATGATTCCATACATGATGAAGAGCTTCAATTGGATATGGAAATGGTATACTCCCAACTGTTCCATCAACTCCCTCACCTTTATCTATCAATAAGGCATTCTCTTTTGTGAGCTCTAATACTTCAGGTGGAACTGCACAACTTCTTCTAGAAGGATAAATATTCATTTTAAATGTCTTAGGGTATGCTTTAAACATTTTAACCTGACCAGGAGTTAAGAGAGTTTCCTTAAATTTTAGATAGTTTTTTGAGTTTATTGTAAAAATTATTTGATCAGATGAAAATGGATCAGGATAGGAATCTAATTCTGGATTAAATTCATTCAGAGGACTGGTAATTGGAACTCTTTCGCCAATACTTTTAATAGAAAAAGTCTGATCAGCAAGTACGTAAATTGGTAAAATTAAGATTATTAGTAGAATATTAATTTTTCTAATCATCATATTCATGATAAAAGTTCAAAAAATATAAATCAAATATTATTTTTTTCATATGAAAGAAAATATTAAAAATTTTATTAAAGTAGCAAATTTTATAGCCGATGAAGCTAGAAAAATTTCTTTATATTATTTCAAGAAAAAATTAAATATTAAATCAAAGAGTAAAATAATATTTGATCCAGTTACTGTTGCAGACATTAAGATTCAAAAAGAAATCAATAAAATAATTAATAAGTATTTTCCAAGTCATTCAATTCTGGGAGAGGAGGAAAGTATTGAAAATAGTAGTGATTACCAATGGTGCATTGATCCAATTGACGGTACAAAATCTTTTATACAAGGTTTTCCTATCTGGGGTACTCTAATTTCTTTATCAAAAAAAAATGAAATTATTCTTGGTATAGCAGATATACCTGCATTAAATGAGCGTTACATCGGTTACTCAAAATTTTCTTATAAGATTATAAATGAAAAAAAAAGTAAACTTAATGTAAGGAATACAATTAAACTCAGAGAAAGTGTTTTAAATACAACCTCCCCGTATGTATTCGCTAATGAGTACGATCAAAAAATTTTTGAAAGATTAGCTCGAAGCGTGAAAACTGTAAGGCTTGGAGGAGACTGTTATAGCTATTGCCTGTTAGCAGACGGTCATATTGATATTGTTGTCGAGAGTGGACTTAAGCCATGGGATATTAGAGCCTTAGAACCAATAATTAAAAATGCTGGTGGAATACTAGAAACTTGGGAAGGTAATAAAATACATAACGGGGGCAGGATTATTGCAACAACTAGCAGAGAATTGTTTAAAAAGGCATCAAGAAAAATGAAATAAAAAAACCCAGTTAGAGAATAACTGGGTTTTAAATTAAGCGTCTAAATATTTTTTTATCCAAGAGCATCCATTACTGATTGTAATTTCATTGCTATAGACATGTCGCCTGAAACTTTTAGCTTACCTTGCATGAACGCAGAGGTTCCATCAACTTCACCTGATCTCATTTGTTCAAAAGTCTCCATTGACATAGACAGAGTGCAGTCAGCATCTTTATCTTCATCAGAAACAGTATTAGGATTAGATTTTCCATCTAAATAAATACATCCAGCTCCTTCAAAATCAAATTTTACAGTTGCACCTAGTCCAGTATCTTTACCTTCAATACCCTTTTGGAATTCTGATAATAAACTTGCTACATCAGTCATATATAATCTCCATGTTAAAATTTAGATTGGCAATTAACCATTTTATGAACTATATGACAATATAAAAATTTAACTAATAAATATGAAAAAGCCTTTTTTTTGGGAAAAAGCTAAAAAAGAATTAATCAAAAGGGATAGAAAACTTGGATCAATTATTAAATCTTATCCAAAAGATTTTCTTTTTACAAAATCTGACCCCTTTTATACACTGTCTAGGTCTATTGTAGGACAACAAATCTCAGTTAAAGCTGCACAAGCTGTATGGGACAAATTGGAAATTAAAATAAAAAATATGAGACCACTAAATATTAAGAAAAGTCATTTTATGACAATGAAATCCTGTGGCTTATCAAGACAAAAAATAACATACCTTAAGTCTTTAGCAGATGCATTTATTTTAAAGAAAATTGAACCATCAAAATGGAATAATTTAAGTGATGAAGAAATCATTGAAGAGCTAATTCAAATTAAAGGTATAGGACGATGGACAGCAGAAATGTTTCTTATTTTTAATCTTTGCAGGCCTGATATTTTTCCTGCAGATGACTTGGGTGTAATAAAAGGAATTTGTGAGTGTTATAATTTGAAGTATCCCATACCAAAGAAGCATGCTATAAAAATATCAAGAAAATGGATTCCATACAGATCTGTTGCTACTTGGTATTTTTGGAGAAGTTTGGATCCTATACCTGTAGAATATTAAGATGAGTAAAATAGATTTTTCATACGCTTCTAAAGTTGAACATAACTTTGCGCAGAGATTAATAATAAAAACTATAGAGACAGTAAGTGGAAAAAGAAAACTAGAAAAGCTATATAAAGATTATACCATAAACCCTAAAGATCCCTCACATTTCTGGACAGATATTTTAAAACTAATGGATATAAAGATTATAAATAAATCTCAAAATGAAGTGGATTTTAATAACTCTAATTCACTTGTCGTAATTGCAAACCATCCATTTGGAATTATTGACGGTCTAATTTTATGTTCGCTTGTTTCAGAACAAAGACAAGACTTTAAAATAATGACACATGAGACTCTTCAGTTTTTGCCTGAATTAGAACAATATATACTACCCGTCGATTTTAGTGCAAGAAGTAATGAAGCCAAAAAATTAAATGTGGTCACATCTCATAAAGCGCGTGATCACTTGTTAAACAAAGGAGTATTAATAATATTTCCATCTGGATCAGTTTCTACAGCTAAAAAAATAAAAGATGAGGCAACTGATGATGAGTGGAAGCTTTTTCCAGCAAAATTAATACAACAAACTAAGTCAGATATTCTTCCAATCTTCTTTGATGGTAAAAATGGATTGCTGTTTCATCTATTTGCTTCTAAACTTAAAAATCAAACATTGAAATATTCATCCTATATACACGAAACCAAGAAAAAAATAGGTAAAGAAGTTGTTATATACTCAGGAGACATAATTAATTATGAAAAAATTTCACATTTTAAAGACAGATTTGAATTAACTGATCATTTAAAGAGAATTACATATTCTTTAAAAAAATAATTTTGATATTTTTATTTTTTATACTTTCTTAATTCTGCTTCACACATAATTCTTACAAGGTTGTCGATATCAGTTTTAGGTTTCCATTTTAAGATCTTATGAGCCTTGGATGAACTACCAAAAGCATGATCGATTTCATTTGGCCTGAAAAATTTTTTACTTATTCTGACAATTGTTTTGTTGGTATATTTGTCAATAGCTCTTTCTAGTAATCCTTCACCCTTCCAGATTAGATCAATTTCTAAATTCTTAGCAACCTTATTTACAAATGTCTTTACATTATGTGTAATTCCAGATGAAATAACATAGTCATCTGCCTTTTTTTGCTGAAGCATTTTCCACATTGCCTCGACATAATCATTTGAATAACCCCAGTCTCTTCTTACATATATATTCCCTAGAGTTAACAATGATTTTTTCTTTAATTTAATTTTAATTAAATCACTTACAATTTTTTTTGTAACAAAATCCTCCCCTCTTAATGGCGAGTCATGATTAAACAAGATTCCTGAGCAACAATATAATTTATGTACATCACGATATATATCTAACATCCAATGAGCATAAAGCTTTGATATGGCATAAGGACTTACAGGTATAAAATTCGTTTTTTCGTTTCTCATTTTAGTATTAATTTTTCCAAACATTTCAGATGAAGATGCTTGGTAAAATCTAGTATTTCTAGAAAAATTTTTTATAGCTTCCAAAATATTAACGACAGAAAGTGCATTAATTTTTGTAGTATATACTGGACTTAAAAATGATTTATTGACAAATGATTGGGCTGCTAAATTATAAAACTCAGAATATTTACCACTCTTGATTACTTTATTTATGTTATTTTCGTCCAATAGCTCAAATGGAATAATACGTATATCTCTCTCAATTTTTAATTCCTTAAGCCTCCAATAATTCTTTTCTGTATTTATTCTTTCACCTCCAACAACCTCATATCCTTTTTCAAGTAATAATTTTGCTAGATATGAACCGTCTTGACCAGAAACTCCAGTTATAAATGCTTTCTTTTTTTTCATTTAGTGGAACAGTAATAAAAAAAATTAATTATTAAATTATGTTATCTTAATATATCATTTCGATTTTAACTCGCAATGTATATTCTGAGTCTACAATATACCTGGTAAATTATGAATGACTTACTTAGAGAATGAATTAATTATAATTTCTTTTTATAGATTTATAAAAATAAAAAACAAGAAAACAATTAAAGATTTAATTGATAATTACCTTAGAGATAAGGTTATTAGAGGAACTATTTTACTATCAGATGAAGGCATCAATGGATCATTATCCGGTAAGAAAAATAATATTTTAAGTACTATTAAATTTATTAAGCAAATATTGAAGATAAAAAAAATTTCTAGTAATTCAAACTCAATTGATTTTCTCCCTTTTAATAGATTAAAGGTAAGAATTAAAAAAGAGATAGTGTCTCTTGGTAAAGGAAAAATTAGTTCCATTCATAATAGTAAAGAATATATAAATCCAGATGTTTGGAACAAATTATTAAAAAATAAGAAAACAAAAATTATTGATGTAAGAAATCAGTATGAAGTTGAAATTGGACAATTTATTTCCTCTTTGAATCCAACTACTGATACTTTCAGAGAATTTCCTTCAAAAATAAAAAAGTTAAAAATTAAAAAAAGTGACAGTTTAGCTATATATTGCACTGGTGGCATAAGATGCGAAAAGGCATCGGCTTACCTTAAATCTCAGGGCTATAAAAAAGTGTATCAATTGAAGGGTGGTATTTTAAATTATTTAAATTATTTTAAAAAAAATAAACAAAATTCTTTTTGGAATGGTGAATGTTTTGTTTTTGATGATCGGGTAACAATAAATAGTGACCTAACTAAAGGTAAATATTCTCAATGTTATGGATGTAGGAGACCTATTTCAAAAAAAGATTTAAAGTCTAAGTATTATGAAAAAGGTGTTCAATGTCCGCACTGTTACAAATTTAGAACTACAAGTCAAAAGAAACGCTCTAAGGCAAGACAATCTCAAATAGAAATGTCAATTAAGCAAGGAAAGAGTAATACTTTTTCAAAAATAAGTAAAATTTAATAATGTAAATCTTATTATAAATTTTTAATCATTCTTTTAGGTTCATTAATGAGTCTTCAACAATTTCATTGAGAGTTTTTTTAGGATCCCATCCTAGTTCTCTTTTTGCTTTATTTATATCAGCCCAATATTGTCCTAAATCGCCTTTCCTTCTTGGCTTAATTACATATTTCAGTTTTCGATTTAGCTTTTTTTCGAATGCGTTTATTATCTCAAGCACACTTCGACCTTTACCGGAGCCAAGATTCCAGACATCATAGTTGTATGTTTTATTATGCTTTAAGATAAAATTTAAAGCCTCTATATGACCATTAATCAGATCACTTACATGAATGTAATCTCTTACACCATAGCCATCATGAGTATCAAAATTATTACCATAAATATTAATATGAGGTATTTCATTATTAAGATATTTAATAATTTCAGGAAACAAATTTGTCGAATTTGTAGAATTCTCGCCTATTAAACCAGAGTGATGAGCACCCACTGGATTAAAATAACGCAATATAGCAACTTTAAGAAAATTATGATTAAGAGAAAAATTTTTTAATAATTTTTCAATAATTACTTTTGATTGAGCATATGGACTCTCGGGAATTTTAAGTTCAATTTTTTCATGCCATGGGAGCTTGCTGTAATCACTATAGATAGTAGCAGAGGATGAAAAAATAATTTTACTAACACAATATTTGACCATCAATTCTAATAAAACTGCTGTTCCTATTATATTTACCGAATAGTAATCTTTAGGCTTATTAAAACTATCTGAAATTGATTTTAATCCAGCAAAATGGAAGACTGATTCAATTTTATTATTAAAAAAAATATCATCAAGTTTTTTTCTATCTCTTATATCGCATTCTATAAGTTTAACTTTTTTTTTTGCAATATACTCAATGTGTTTATGAATATTCTTATCACTATTTGAAAAATTATCTATTATTATTATTTCATATCCATTATTCAATAATTCAACAGCGCAGTGTGAGCCTAAATATCCACAACCACCTGTTAAAAGTATCATTAAAATTTTCTCTTTTTAACGATTTTACTTATATGTTTAAGATATTTAATCCAATCATCTGAAGAGATAATGAAGCCAATACATTTTTTTGATCCACATCTACAAACATGATCATTAAAATCATCTTTGGAGAACTCATAACCGTAATCATAGCTTAGTTCTTCACCCTTTTTAATTTTTTTAGTTGATTTTATCCATATACGATTGTTAATGATATCTACTTCACAATTAGGTGCGCAAGAATGGTTTATATATCTGGCCTTATTATACAATGGAGAGCCATCAATGTCGTATTTACTATTTAACTCAAATACATAAACTGATCCATCAGTTTTAGAGTCTAGATATTTCTTTATTCTTCTTTCACTTCTTTTATCGCCTTCAGCTTTTAATACCTTTTCACCTACGTATTCAATAATTTTACTATTTTTTTTTATATCTTGTACTGCAAACACACCATTACCATGAACACTTGACTTTTTCACTTTCCAAAGCTTCTCCGTCATACAAGATTATTCCTATTAAATTTTGAAATTAACTATTAATTTAATCATTTATAATTAGTACAATAATTGTTATTCATATCTTATTTAGTAAAGCTCATCTTCAATTAATTGACATAATAATTGACCAATAGCTATGTGCATTTCCTGAATCCTATCGGGCCTGTTTGATGGAGTTTTGATTAGTACATCACAATATTCAGACATCTGAGATCCATCATTTCCTGTTAAGCCAATAACTTTAATATTTTTTGATTTGGCAAGCTTTATGCAAGCAATTATATTTTTACTCTTACCGCTCGTTGATATTGCATATAATATATCATTTTTATTACCTAAAGCTTCGATTTGACGGGAAAATATATCTTCAAATGAAAAATCATTTGCTATTGCAGTAATAATTGAAGTATCGGTAGTAAGCGCCAGCGCAGGTATTGGTTTCCTATTTTTTCTATATCTTCCAATCAACTCCGCGGCAAGGTGCTGAGAGTCTGCTGCAGACCCTCCATTACCACAATATATAATTTTACCACCCTTTTTAATTGATGCTATCATCAATTCGTGGGCTATTTTTATTTCATCTAAAGACTCTTCAACTAGCTTTTCGAAGTTATTTGCTATTTCTAAGAAAGTGTCTTTTATAATCATCATTATAAATGCATTTTGTAAATATTAGAGCTTAGTAATAATCAAAGACTAATTTACAAAAAGATTATGGTGTCCCCTTTTTTTTCACAAACCTAAAGTAGTTAGACATAAAAACAGTAAGAAAAGCTGAAACAAATAATGAAATTACAACTGTAACTAAGATAATATAAATTTTTGGGTAGCCAGTAGCAGTTACCTTTAAGTCACTTTTACTAAAATTAAGTAATTGAAAATTTTTATCTTGGACAGCAAAGTCATTTTCCAATTCTTTTATTGAATCATTTAAGAGCTCAATTGTATTATCAGATATTAAGGAATTTTTTCTGCGATTTAAATCAACATACTTCTGACTATGTGACGGATTTTCATTTAGATTTCTGTTTTGAATTATTTCTATTTCATTTTCAATACTTCTATAACCTAAAAAATAATATGGCAGGTTCATATTGAGATCTTCAATATCTGTATCAAGTGGCATATAACCACTTGAATTTGAAAACTTTTCAAACTCTATTCCCCTCTCCCTAGCCATCTGTGCTTGTTCTTTAAGATAAAGTATTCTTGATTTAATCTCATCGTCGTATGTATTTTTAATATTTTCAATTTCCCTCTCTATTCTTGCAATTCTTATTACCTTATCACCTGTTATATCTTCTTTTATATTATTTAAATTATTTATTAAGTCTGCAATTGCAGCAGCATTAGACTCGTCAATATAATTAACTATTATATTTTCTAGTTGGTTATATTCACTAATAGTAAATTGTAGTTGAAGCTTATTATTTACTTTATTAACGTTAATATTCGAAAATTTTTCACTATTAATTTTTAGAACTTCTTCATCAAAATTATCAATGCCTGCAACATTAAAATAGGATTTAACAAGATTTTCTTTTTTACTAAGATGAACAAGTAATACTTCAAATAACCCTCCTTCCGTTACAGGAGTAAATCTTAAATCATTAAGAACAATTTGTTCGTTGTTAGCACCTTGAGAAAGTATTTGGTTATTAAAATTATTATAATAAGTATTTATTATATTATTTATATATTTGTATTTAAATATATCTGAATAACTATTTTGCTTAAGATTAATTTCAACTTTAAAGTTTGGTTTATTAAAATAATTGTAAGAAAAATAACCTATAACGAAAATAACTATTCCAAGTAATAAAAAGTTTAAAATATTTTTTTGAAGGGTGTAAAGTAAATCAAAAAAACTAATTACCTCATGATTTTCCTCTGAAAGATCAGTCATTAGATTTGACCCGTAATAGATAGCAAGCTAGAAACATATATTAACATATAAGTAATTTAATTTGTTATTTATTAGCAGAAAATTATATATTACTCAATTTATCTGTTTCTTAATTTTCTAATTATTCTACCTAAACTAAGACTTGGACTAGGATCAAAAAAATGGGTAAGAGTGGTAATTCTTGGGCTATTATCCTCAGATTTAAATTCACTATTAGCATGCAAGCTTGACCGGCCAAGAAATAGTACAGGTTCATAATTTGAAAAATTGAAAAGTTTTACTTTTTTAAACTTTGATAAATTCTCATAATCTTTCTTTGATTTACATCCCTTATAGTAAAGTTTTGTAATAACATTTTTAGTTTCAGATATCGGTTCCTTACGTAGGTTTGGAAATGTAATTAAAGCTCCATTTTCGATGTCATTGTTACTTTTTGGAATATTGACTGGAGTAACTAAAGTGAATAGATGTGAGTCAAAGTGAAATCTATACTGTTCAGTACGATTCGATCTTCTGACTATTCTAGTTATTTTATAAATATCAACTTCGTTACACCAATAATTGAACTCTTGCTTCGCAATATCTATAAGTTGAAAATTAAGTTTATCTATAATTTTATATTTTTTTAGATAATCTGTATGTAACTCATAATTTGAAAAATAACCACTTTTATTTTCTTGAATTACTTTTTCTCTAAATCTACTTCTATCTTTCTCAGTCATCGCAAATTGAGGAAGGTGTGTATATCCATTTATAACTAAGCTATTTATTTGATCTTTAGTTAATTCCATTAATGGCAACTTTAAAATGTTAAAAATTAGTTTTTATTATTTTCATATAAACTATGTAAAAAGAAACCAATTGGCAAATAATAAATTATAGATATCCAATTATTAAAAAAATTTTGATTTGGCGCTAACGGCCACAATGTTATTATGAATGTTGCAATAATGCAGATTTGATAATCACTCAATTTTAATTTTCCAAAAAATATTTTTTGATATATATGAGAAAAAATCATATTCATTATTAAAAATAATGGCATCAAAAACATTATAAAACCGATTATTCCAGTTTCAGCAAGAATTTGTATGTAATTATTATGCGGATGGGTAGTACAACTCCATTTATCAATTTTATAAATTTCTTTATCACAATATTTTCTGAAAAGTTTTGGTCCTACACCTAGCAGAGGATTTTCTTTGAACATTAAAAAAGCACTATTAAAATGACTCTCATGTCTATGTGAAAAAAATATTAATTTATCCTGATTTATGCCTAATTGATTAATGGTTTGGTCAATGTTTCTGCTCTTTATTCCTTCATCGAATGAAGCAATAAAAGCAAGTATAAATACAGAAATAATTAATGTTAAACTTCGTAATAGTCGGTATTTGGATATAAACAATAAAATAAATATAGTGGATATAAATAATAGCAGTAAAGCTGTTCTCTCTCCCGTAGAGAAAATTAAAACATCTATTAATATAAAAAGTGAACCAAGTACAAGTAATTGATATTTGGACAGTTGAGACTGGAAAAAATATAATGCTAAGAAGAAAGGGAATAATCTTGCTAAGTAATTACCAAGAACCATACTATCATTTAAAGGCAATGATATCCTTACTCCTTCACCATTAAAGCCAAATAAATTATATTCAAAAAAATATTGGTAGTATCCATCAAATATTGCAAATATAAATGCAATTAATAAAGCAATAGAAAAATATCTTATAAAATTTTTTTTCTTATCTAAGAGAAACCATACTGCTAGTGAAAAAATTCCAAATCTAAAATAAAATAAACTACTTTCAAGTGAGAGAAGGGGGTCTGATGAAAAAATACTTCTTAACAAAATATAAATACAAAATATTATAAAAAATAAAAAGTATCGGTTTCTATAATACTTCCACTCTTTTAGAGCAAAAGTATAGATTAAAAATATTAGTGTGATTAAAGATACTATTAAATCAGGTACGAAGGGTCCCGATAATAATGCTAATGGTACAAATAAAACCATTACAAATAAAATATTTGTAACAAATAGATCAATTTTATTGTTAGTCATTGATATTTTTTATAAAATTAGTAATAGATATTATAATAATTAGATTTTTATGTTCTATCTTATAGTATCACTTAATACATTATTTATTATATTATTATTAATCTATTTAAGTAATAAAAATAAGATTTTATTAGAACACACCTCTAAAACAATAAGAAAGATTCACTCTAAGCCAGTTGTAAAAATTGGTGGATTAGTTTTTATTGCTGTCTTTATTAATTTTTTTTTCATAAATGATCCACTTATAAAAAGCATAATTATTTTCGGTATTTTTTTTGGCTTAATAGGTTTGATAGCTGATTTAAAACCTCATTTTTCTAGTTATAGCAGGTTTATAATAATGACAGTTTTATTAATTTACTTTGTTATAAACAACATGTTTATTATTATAAATTTCGACGACTCTTATATCACACAATTATTTCTAAATGTTCCTGGGTTGGCTATTATATTTTCTGTAATAGGGTTGATGCTCTCAATAAATGGTTTTAATTTCATTGATGGTAATAATGGGTTACTTCTTGGTGTATCAATTCTAATCTTGATGTATTTTATTTATCATGCTGCAAGTGTTCCTGATCTTTTGATGTTCTTGCAATCATTAATTATTATAGCCAGTATACTGTTCTTTTTTAATTTTTTTTATGGCAATATAATTACTGGTGATGTGGGTTCATATTATATTGGCTTTACAATTGGATGTGTAGCCATTTTACAAAAAAATTATGGGATAATAAATTCACCTTACGAAATAGCATGTATAATTTTTTATCCAATTATGGAAGTAGTACTTACTTTTATAAGAAGATTATTTATTAATAAAACAGCACCTTTTTATCCAGATAATCTTCATATGCATTCAATAATTTTTAGATTGCTTAAAATGAATTTACAGAGCTGGTCAGTGAATGTTATTAACTCTTTAACTTCTCTACTCATACTGCTAAGTATATCATTTTTATTGTCTTTCCTACATTATTTTGGTGATGATATAGGTTATTTTAATGTTTTTGTATTGTTTATTATAATTTATCTAATAGTTTATGTACAATTATATAGTATTTCTAAAAAAAAATTAAAATGAGTAAAGTTGCTTTAATAACTGGCGTGACTGGACAAGACGGTTCTTATTTATCAAGACTTCTTTTAAGCAAAGGCTATACAGTACATGGTCTAAAAAGAAGAAGCTCGTTATTAAATACACAAAGACTTGATGATATTTATCAAGATCCACATGAAAAATCTGTTGATTTAATTCTTCATTATGGAGATCTTACCGATACGACAAATTTAGTAAAAATTATAAATGATATTAAGCCAGACGAAATTTATAATTTAGCAGCTCAATCTCATGTTAAGGTCAGTTTTGAAACAGCTGAATACACAGCTAATGCCGATGCATTAGGCACTCTAAGACTTCTGGAAGCCTTAAGAATTCTAAAAAGTGATTGTAAATTTTATCAGGCTTCTACCTCAGAACTTTATGGTAAGGTTATTAATGATATTCAAGATGAATCAACTGTTTTCATGCCAAGGTCACCTTATGCAGTTGCTAAATTGTATGCTTACTGGATTACTGTCAATTACCGTGAAGCTTACAATTTATATGCATCAAATGGTATCTTATTTAATCACGAAAGCCCATTGAGAGGCGAAACTTTTGTAACGCAGAAAATTTCAAATGGAGTAGCAAAAATTGAATTAGGACAATTAGATGTCTTACATTTAGGAAATTTAGATGCAGTTCGTGATTGGGGACATGCTAAAGATTATGTTCGTGGAATGTGGCTCATGTTGCAACATTCTGAACCTGATGATTTTGTATTAGCAACTGGTAAAGGTGTTAAAGTTAGGCAATTTGTTGAAATGGCTTTTTCAAAAGTTGCTAAAGAAATTGTATGGGAGGGCAACGGTTTGGATGAAGTAGGCAAGGATAGTAAGACTGGAAAAATATTAATTAAGATTGATCCGAGATATTTTAGACCTACCGAAGTTAATCACCTGACTGGAAATGCGGAAAAGGCTAAAAAGCTTCTAGGTTGGAAGCCTGAAATAAGCTTAGATGAAATGATAGAAGAGATGGTGAGAGTTTCCTTGCATAACGCTAGTCAACCCAAGCCAAATTTTATTTTAGCTGATTTTTAATGAAAAACCTATGTTCTCTAGATGGAAAAAAGGTTTTAGTTGCTGGCAGCAATGGAATGGTTGGCTCAGCTGTGTGCAGGAAACTTAAAGAAAGAAATTGTAAAATCATTCAGTCTTCTCGATCAGAGATTGATTTCACAAGACAATTAGAAGTTGAGAAATGGATAAGTACAAAAAAACCAGATATTATAATAATTTGTGCAGCTAAAGTAGGGGGTATTCTGGCAAATGACTCTTTTTCTGCAGATTTTATATACGAGAACCTTCTAATAGAATGTAACCTAATAAAGGCTGCCCATCAAAACAAAATTCAGAAACTACTTTTTTTAGGATCTAGTTGTATTTATCCTAAATTTGCTATGCAGCCAATGGATGAATCTTTATTAATGAGTGGGCCATTAGAACAAACAAATGAGAGTTATGCGGTTGCTAAAATCGCAGGAATCAAATTATGCGAGGCTTTTAGAAAGCAATACAAAAGTGACTTTATTTCAGCATTGCCTTGCAATTTGTATGGGCCGGGCGATAACTATGATCTTGAAAGTAGTCACGTTTTACCAGCACTGATAAGAAAATGTTTGGAAGCTAAGTTAGGAAATCTTGAAAAAGTTATTATTTGGGGAACAGGAAAAGTTAAGAGAGAGTTTATGTATGTAGATGATTGTGCTGAAGCAATTTTGTTCCTTATAGAAAATTATTCGGATAGCAGTCCAATCAATATCGGAACTGGAGAAGAGATTAAAATTAGTGAATTAGCTAGTTTAATAAAAAAACTTGTTAGTTTTGATGGAAAATTCGAATTTGACCCAAGTAAACCAGATGGTACTCCGCGCAAATTACTTAATAACCATAAGATATTGGAACTTGGATGGAAACCGAAAATCTCACTCAAAGAAGGGATCTTATCTACAATTAATAGTCTTTCTGCAGATTTTAAATAACTAAAGTAATTTTTGTTTGAAATAGCGGTGAAAGGAAAAGTAGATATAACTAAAAATTATTTTCAGCTTTAAAAAAAATATTATTTTTTTTTGATTTAATAAAACTTTAAAGAAATTTTTAGAAGTTAGAAATTTATTTGAAGAAACAGAATTTGAACTTATATACTGGGTGCCTAATGTCATTGGTATGCCATACCCATATTTTATTTTTTTTAATATAAAATAAAAAGTCCACAAATCTTCATTAATTTTTAATGAGTAATCAGAAAACTTAATTTTATTAAAAACTGAAGCATGACATATTACAGTAAGACAATTTCCGACATTTCTCTTACTCAAGAATTGAGAACTATTTACTATTTCTGGTGATCTAATCGACAGTTTTTTTATTGATTTGTTAATTATAATAAAATCATGGAACGCAAATTTAGAATTCGTACAAATTAAAAATGTTATCATGCAAGCAATTTTTTTTTTGTGCCACTTATCGTCTGAATCAAGAAAGGCAATATATTCTCCTTTTGATATTCTTATAGCCTCGTCCCTTGCAATAGATTGACCTTTATTTTTTTTAAATTTAATTAATTTAATTTCTTTATGCTTTATAGCCAAATTTTTCACTACTTTATATGTATTATCAGTTGAGCCATCATCAATAACAATAATTTCAAAAACTTTATAAGTCTGAAGTAGTACACTCTTAATTGCTCTAGCTATCGTTTTTTGAGAGTTGAATGCTGGTATGACAACTGAAATATTGCTATAAGTTTTCATTAAAAGATATAATTTCTTAAAAAATTTTTAATTTTCAAATAAATAATTAATAAATAATTTTTCATATTTTTGTTTTTCAATAAAATTTCTATTATTTCTAAATCTCTTTTGAATTTATTAATATCTGAAATACCTCCTAATTCAGAAACTACAAAACCATTTTTTATTGATAGATTTTTAAAATTAGTTTTTAATTTCATAAATATGTCAAAGTCGGCAGCAAATCTATATTTTTCATTAAAGTCGTCATGATTATAAGGCATTAATACGCCTTGATGACAAAAGTGCTGATTAAATAATTTTTTTTTTGATATCTTTAGCCCATTGCTGGATTTCCAAGTACAGACTGGCATTTGCATTTCTGAATTTAAATCTTTTATTGGATTGCCAATAATCCAATCACCACCATTCAAATACCAGACATATCCCTTACTCACTCTTGATTTGGCAAGATTCATAGCATTATATAAACCTTTATCTTTAGTAAAAATGTAATCTATAGATAATTTTTTTTTAAAATGACTTATCGTTAATGCGTTTATTCGCTTTGATTTTGATCCATCTTGAACAATGATTTTATTATAATTTACAAAACTAGTCGAAAGGGAGAATAATGTTTTGTATAAACCTTTTTGATCATTCTTAGTTACTATTATAATTGAAAGATACATAATCTAATTATTAATCTTTTATAGGTCCATAAAGTGATCCATCTGCACAATAATCAGATCCATACCATGCAGGAATGCAATATTTCGTATTTAATACTTCCATTAAATTTGGTGCAAATGCGAAATAAATAAATAAAAGGATCCAAATCATTTTAAAAATTATTTTTTTTTCTTATATATAATAAATTTGCACCAACAATTGACATACAGACTGCTATTAATAAATTATTGACCACAGATATTCTTACAAAAGCATCTCCCATATTTATAAAAAATAAAACAACGATTGATAAATAAATATTTGCCATTATTAGAACATCAAAAAAAAATCTTTTTTTACTATTGATTGAATTTCTTATATCTTGGTAAATGTAAAATAATAATATTGAATATATTAAAATTAGAAAATATTTGATTATATTTGGTGTACGGCCTTCTGTTGACCATTCAGAACTAATATTTCTAAGGCCTTCAAAATAATAATTTATGAAAAGAAAGAAAATGATTCCTGTAATAATTGACAAGACAAATATGTAAAAAAACATTGCATAAAAACTATGAAACTTTGAACTAAAAAATAAATAAGCTAAGTAGAATGGAATAAATAATGCAAATGTATTTAATGCCATATGATGAAATAATGGAGATATAAAAATAAGTGAATACCCAAAAATACTATTTTTTCTAAAAATAAGTATTATTCCTAATAAAATAATCATTATCGATAATGATTGTCTTAAGTTATTTGTTATAGCTAATCCAAAAAAAACCGATGCAATAAAGATTATAAATGCAGGCTTACTTAAATGTTTATATTCTTCAAAATCACTAAATAAATATTTAAATGAAAGAAATGGTATAGAAAAAAAGACTATAACCCATAAATAATATACGCCCATGGGTTGTAATATTTTAGAAAAAAAAAGACTTATATTTTTAAATCCATATTCATAGACTCCCGGTTCTTTAAAATATGATATATATATGGATAAATCGTGAGATGGATAGTTTAAATATATAGCTGTAAAAATAATAAAAAAACTAATATAATAAAAATAAATTTTTTCCCTAACTATAAAAGAAAATAAAAAAGTCAAATGTCCTGTTAGCCATAATAAGGCAGAAAAGGTCATTTATTTATATCCCATTAGATTCAAGCTAATATTTAAGAGATTTTCTGATGTGACAATTTTTTTATCTGACCAATCCCCTAAAGAAAGTCCAAATTCTTCATCTGTATTCCATGTTCGAATACTATGAAAACCACTATCTTTCATTATTTGAGATAGATATTTTAAGTCATAACAACTTTTATGAAAATTTTCTTCATAATTTTGCCCTCCATATAATGGTGATTGAATGGAACTTATACCCCCAGGATAAGAACTGTATGCTTTTACAATATTCTCAAAATCAGGAACAGAGATTAATAATTTTCCTTTGGTTTTCATCTTTTTATATAACAAACTTAAAAATTTTGGCACCTCTACAAATGATATATGTTCAAGAACATGGCATAAATAAATCTCATCAATAGAGTTATCTATAAACTTTTCAAATTGCTCTGTTGACCCAACAAGGTGAACATGGTCTAAAGGTCTAGAGTCTATATTAATATATCCTTTTAAATCAACATCTCCACAGCCAAAATGAACCTTTATTTGCTTATTCAATCCTTCGTCAATGACTTTATTTTCGAATTTATTTTTATTATAACTTTTTGAATATAGCACTTTGTTTTTAATTCTATTAACATAATAATTTAAAATATATTTTAAGATGTTCATTTTATAAAATATCCGCTTTAAGAAAAAAATTTATAAAAAATTCCTTAAATTTATTTATCTCTCTTTGTGATTTCAATGGTGTTCCAGTAGCTGTTCCTGATAAATTTGGCAATGAAGAATTACAAAGATCGATAAGGAACTTTTTTGCACTAATTTTAATAAACTCTTCTTGTTCAAGCCATTTTTGGTTAAGAACCTCTAATGAATTAATTTTTCTTAAATCAATCGTTCCTGGCATACCTTGATACCATGGCTTTCCTGATATGATTGTTTTATATCCCATCAATGATCTTTCATATGCAATTGAGCCAGTTATTGTTACAGGCAAAATAATTTCATTGAACTTTTTTTCTAACGATAAATTAAAATTATAATCAAGAAATACGCAACCTAAATCTTTAAGAGTTTCATAATAAAATTTATCCCGCTCTAAACCCACTCTTGTTAATCCAACAATTGAATCTGAATATCTTTTAGATGCAAAATGTTCTTTATAGTAAATTTTTCTTTTGTACCCAAGCTGTCTTATTTTTTTGACTATAGATATATGATTTGAGTACTCCCAACCTTCTGGAAAAGTTGTCGCTTCTGGTTGAAAGTGAGCTGCAATGAGCAACTCAGGCTGTTCCTTTGATGCTTGTGTAAAAAAAGATTTTTCTGAAAGCATCTCACTTTCATAAAGTCTTAAATAATCTTTTTGATTTTTTATTATTTTATAAATTGAAAAAAAATTATAATCTTTTTCAAATTTTAAATTTATAAATTTCTTAATTCTTGATAAAAAATGAAATAGAAGTGATGAATATATATTTATTTTCCACCACCGAGTAATAGATGTATTTCTAAAATCACCTTCCTTTTGTTTATTAAGAATTTTATTTTGCACTACTTCATCTAGTAAATGTTCAGTTTGATAAATAAATGGATTTTTAAATCTTAGATACTGAGAGTCTTCAAAACTAGTTGTTTCTTTTCTTACTAAGACTGTTTGAGAAATAGGATTGCCATATAAAAAAAACTTTTTAATTAGAGCTTTTTCACATGCTATATTAAAAACAACGGTATCTACGTGATGAGGAATACTTGTAAAAAAAATAACTTTTTCAATTCGAAGTTCTTTTAATATAGTTGATATTGCATTTATTTTGTAAATATGTAAATCATAATCGATTTTTAGATTAGAGTCTAAATGGCCCCATCTTTTAAATATTGGATAATTAAAATCTAGCTTTTTGATTAATTCATCTTGCTCGGTTTTTTTTTTCAATTTTATTTTATTTTTAATGTAAGAGGGTAATTTTTTACTAATCATATTTTTATCAGCAGAATAAAAATATAAACCATTAAAAAAGTATATTCCTTTTTCATTTTTAAATGTTTTTGATATAAGTTTATTTGGAAATGGAATTAATATTTTATTTGACATAAATCTGATCAATTGCTTTTTTCCATATTTAGTACATTATGAAAGTTCTCTAAAATTTGTTTTTTATGAGTGATGGCAATTATAGTCATGCTATTAGAATGTTTCTTTTTTATGTTCATTAATATCTTATTTTCACTTTTATGATCTAAAGATGATGTAGCTTCATCAAGTATCATAATTTCCTTGTTAATATACAAAGCCCTTGCAATTCCCAGTCTTTGTATTTGTCCACCGGATAATGTTTTGCCATTTTCCCCTACAAATGTATGAATATTAGCTTCAAATCCTAGAATATCCTTCATTAATTCAGATGTTTGGAGGCATTCGATTACTCTATTATTGTCAATTTCCTCTTTTTTAAACCCAAAAGCAACATTTTCAGCAATTGTTCCGTTCAATAAAAAAATCTTTTGAGACACATAAGAAATTTTATTTTGCCAGGATCTGATATTTCTTGAACTTAACTTGATACCATCAACTAAAATTTTACCTTTTTTGGGCTCTAGCAATCCAGCAATAAGATCAAGCAATGTGCTCTTTCCACAACCTGTAGGACCGAATATACAATACCATTCATTCTTTTTTATTGAGAAGTTTAACTTTGAGATAAGTTGTTCTTGTTTAGTTGAATAATTAAAACTCAAATCTTCACACTTTATCATATTAGTAAAAGTTATTTCTTCTGGTGAATGACCCTCATGGTTATTTTTTATATATTTAATAAGATTATGATGGTTGATATTTAAGTCTAAAACATCTTCCATTGGTTTTAAATTTGCGCTTATTTGAGCCCAATCTTGGTATACCCTATTGAACAAGGGTATTAATTTTTGTGCGCCATAAACAAGCGCTGCAATTTCAGCAAGAAATAAAATATTATTAGTTGAAGATGAATAAAGTACAGAAATTATTACATAAAAAATAAGTAAAAAAATTATAATACTTTCTATTAGAATTCTTGGAGCATTTGTAAGAATATTTGATAAATGTTGTGATCTTCGTAATTTATAGTCTGATTTTTCAAACCTATTTTCAAAGAAAGTTTCCTTTTTTAATAAGACTATTTCTCTAAATCCTAAAACAGCGTCTCTTACTAACGAGCTCATTATGTTACTAGAACTGCTGAATGATTTACCAATTTCGTCAAGCTTTCTAGAAACAGACTTAATTATGAAAAAATATACTAATGTCAAAATTAAAAGCATAACAAAAAAAATAGAAGCATTAATTTATATACAAAGTAAGTTCAGTACAACACTAATTCATAATGTTAATATCAAAATTTATGAGTCTATCTTCAAAAGAAAATATATTGATC
>CACHYW010000001.1 GCA_902584215.1 uncultured Pelagibacteraceae bacterium | reverse complement strand
GCTAGACGGGGTTTTATAATTTATTTGTTCTGAGGTAATGTCTTTTTCAAAATTTATTGCCCCTTTAATTAAATCATTAATAAATTTACTATTAGAACTAATAATATTTTCATCATATTTCTTAACAAAATCTAAAATAATTTCAGGATCATTTTTTCCGCTTGCAGCAACAAGATTTAATATAAGGTTATATGTTACATTTACATTTCCTATGGGGTTTTCACCATTCATAATGTGCCAAACTGGATTTTCAATTTTCTCATGATCAGATTGGGTATTAAATTTATTTAAATGACTTAGAAACTCATCAGATGACTTTGGAATGATATCATGAAATAGTTTCTTAGCTCTTCTTGGGTTTTGATACATAAAATAACTTAAGGTTTCTTTAGGTGCGTACGACAACCATTCCTCTATAGTTAATCCATTGCCTTTAGACTTCGATATTTTTTCTCCATTTTGGTCAAGAAACAGTTCATAAAAATAGTTCTCTGGAGGTGGGTAACCAAGTGCTCGGCTTACTTTTGCAGAAAGCTGAAATGTAGGTATTAAATCTTTTCCGTACATTTCATAATCAATGTCAAGAGCTCCCCATCGCATTGCCCAATCAACTTTCCATTGAAGTTTACATTTTCCTTTTAAAATAGATTGCTCAACTTCTTTATTTTTATTTATATATGTAATTGTATTGTTATCAGGATTAATTGATAGAATTTCAACCTCTAGAACATGTCCAGAGTCAGGGCAAATTGGGAGGAATGGGCTGTATGTTTTTTTTCTTTCTTCTCCTAATGTTGGTAGAATAATATTTTTAATCGTTTCATAATTATTCAAAACATTAATTAGTTGATCATCAAAGTACCCTGAAGTGTATAGCTCAGTTGCACTTTTAAATGTATATTTAAAATCAAATTTATCTAAAAATTCTTGCAACATCTCATTATTGTGGTCACCAAAACTCTTGCTGCTCTCAAATGGATCTGGAATTGACGTGAGCGGCTTATGAAGATTTTCTTCTAATATTTTTTGGTTAGGTACATTGTCAGGTACTTTGCGAAGCCCGTCCATATCATCGGAGAAGGCAATGAGTTCAACTTCAATTTCCGATAATGTTTTAATGGCATTTAAAATCATTGTTGTTCTGGCGACTTCGCCAAATGTACCTATGTGAGGTAGTCCACTTGGACCATATCCAGTTTGTAATCTGATTTTTTGCTTATTATTGATTTGAGCTTTTTTTATAATTTTCTTCGCCTCAACAAATGGCCATGCTTTCGCATCTTTGCTAATTTCATGTATTGAAGGCATATTTCTTGACATTACCATATTATTCTTTAAATCGCTGAAAAATTAACAAATTTTATATATTATTGTCTATTAAGACAATTTATTGGTTTTTTTCGTAAATAATAAAACTATATATTTGTTAGATTTTCATATAGTAATCTGACTTCAAAATCATGAAAAATAAGAAAAATATAAAGCCTACTCGACAAGAAGCAGAGGCAGCAGTTAAAACCCTATTATCTTTTGTAGGAGAGAACGCTGATAGACCGGGCTTGCTAGAAACTCCTAAAAGAGTTGTAAGGGCCTATGAAGATTGGTTTTCAGGTTACAATGATGACCCTAAAGAAGTTTTATCTAAAACTTTTGACGAACTTGAAGGTTATGACGAAATTATTATGTTGCGCGACATCAGGATCGAGTCGCACTGTGAACACCATATTGCCCCCTTTATAGGTTCGGCGCATGTGGCATATTTACCTAATAAAAGAGTAGTAGGAATAAGTAAGCTTGCAAGAATTACGCGTATTTATATGAAAAGAATGCAAATCCAGGAAAAGCTAACTGCTCAAATTGCTAATTGTATTCAAGATGTTCTTAGACCAAAAGGTGTGGCGGTTGTTATTGAAGCTCAGCATCAATGTATGACGACAAGAGGAATTGGTACACCAGGTATTTCAATGGTTACAAGTCAGCTTTTAGGAAAATTTAGAACTGACTCCTCTACAAGAAGAGAGTTTTATAGTATGATCAATCAAGGATCTATTCTTAAAAAAAATTAATAAATTAATTAAATGATAAATTTTAAGATAATACTTAATGTATTAGGGTATCTTTTAATTGCTCTCAGTCTCGTAATGCTTATTCCATTGATAATTGATCTGGGAGTGGGAAATGATACTTGGAAGTCTTTTATTACTAGCGCGATTATAACATTTGGATTTGGCGTTACATTCCTAATTTCTACACGTAATGAAGAAAATAATAAAATATTGATGCAAGATGCATTCTTAATTACATCATTATCCTGGCTATCAATAAGTATATTTGCTGCTTTTCCTTTTTATTTTACTGAAAATGGTTTGAATATTACAAACTCGATATTTGAGTCAATGTCAGGAATTACAACAACTGGATCAAGTGTTATTCAGAACGTTGAGTCATTAACTGAGGGAATGCTAATTTGGAGAGGTTTATTACAATGGATGGGGGGCATCGGAATTGTTGTGATGGCTGTGAGTATTTTGCCTGTTCTTAGAGTTGGAGGAATGCAGGTATTCAGAGCAGAAAGCTCAGACACAACTGATAAGATTTTACCCAGAACGACGCAGATAGCCTCTGCTGTAATCTTAATTTATTTGATACTCACAATAGTTTGCCTAGTTGCTTATTGGTTAGGCGGAATGAACTTATTTGATGCACTAGTTCACTCAATGACAACAATTGCAACAGGTGGATTTTCTACTCAAAATAATTCATTTGCTAGTTTCAACAGCAAGACTTTAGAATATATCGCAATAATTTTTATGGTACTGAGTAGTCTTCCAATATTAATTTACCTCGAGGCATTCAAAGATGGATTCAAGAAAATAATTTTTGATACGCAGATTCTTACGTTTCTTGGAATAATATTATTTAGCTCCGTATTGGTGATTTTATACCTATGGTTCATGGAATTAAAAGATATTGAAGAAGCAATTAGAAGTGGGGCATTTAATGTTATTTCTATAATTACTGGAACTGGTTATACATCTGATAATTATAATCTATGGGGACCTTTTCCTATTTATCTTTTATTTTTTGGAATGTTTATTGGAGGTTGTGCTGGCTCAACAACATGTGGAATAAAAGTTTTTAGATTTCAAATCTTGTTCCAAACATTAAAAATGCAAATTCAAAAACTACTTCATCCTCATGGGGTCTTTGTTCCTCACTATAATCGCAAAAAAATTGAAGAAGAAGTTACGTCTTCTGTAATGAGCTTTTTCTTTATTTTCATTCTGAGTTTTATTGTTATTACGTTATTACTCTCTACCACAGAGCTAGATTTTGTAACTAGTTTATCGGCTGCTGCAACTTCTCTTGCAAATGTTGGACCTGGTCTTGGCGAAATGATTGGTCCTGAAAATTCCTTTTATGAAATTAGCACATTTGCAAAATGGGTATTGATTTTTTCAATGTTATTAGGAAGGCTTGAAATTCTCACTATTCTAGTGATACTTCATCCTGCCTTTTGGAAAAAATAGCTATATTAATATTCTAAGAATTTGTTTTTGAACATGGAGTCTATTAGATGCCTCTTCCCAAATTCTTGTGTTTGCTCCATCAATTACCGCCTCTTCAACTTCTTGACCCCTATTTGCTGGTAAGCAATGCATGAACATACAATCTCTTTTTGCCTTATTCATTAATGATTTTGTTACTCTATAATCATGTAACTCTCTAATCACTTGTTCATCAGTTTCTTCGCCCATTGACTGCCATGTGTCTGTCATAATCACATCAGCGGAAGATAAAATTTCATCATTAATTTGATTACTAATAATACTTTCTACATTTAAGTTTTCTTTATATTTAGTAGTCTTAGATAAGTATAAGTCTCTCGATCTGTCAGGTGAAAAAATACTAAATTTAAATCCTAAATTTTTGGAATGAGCTTCAATCCATGAATGCGCTACATTGGTTATAGGGCCAAACCAAGTAATAT
Organism: uncultured Pelagibacteraceae bacterium; assembly: GCA_902584215.1. Lineage (GTDB taxonomy): Bacteria > Pseudomonadota > Alphaproteobacteria > Pelagibacterales > AG-422-B15 > CACNXQ01. The sequence goes on along the minus strand of CACHYW010000001.1, from coordinate 117,040 downwards.
TTAAATTTTCTAAAGAACCTTTTTCTTCTATGATCGTCATTAGACCCGCCATGCATTGGCACGGATGAGATAAATTTGAAAGTCCATTAATAATAGGCACACTTGAAACTTCTATAGCATCCAATATGGTCTGGTGATCAATTACTCGCATAACAACCCCATCAGAATAGAGACCGAAAGTTTTGATTGTATCTGAGAGACTTTCCTTGCCACTGCTCAAGTGTATATCTGAGCCGTTGAGTATAATTGATGAACCGCCAAGTTGCTTAACTGCAAGATCAAATGAAAGCCTTGTTCTTGTAGAGTTTTTCTCAAAAAATAAAATAAAGTTTTTTCCAGACAATATTTCTTCTGAGCTTAAGTTGTGATTTTTATTTTCTATAGCTGAATAGAGTAATGCTTTAATTTCTTCAGCAGTAAAATCTTTAATATCTAAAAAGTTTTTCACGAGGATAGCTCTTTGCAAGTCGATCTAATTTTATCAATTGCTTCTTCACATTCTGAATTAGATAAATTTATTGGGGGAAGAAGCCTTACAACATTATCAGAGGCCTTAACTGTTAAAATAAAATTTTTACGTGCCTGTTTAACAAAATCTTCATTATTAATGTTACATTTTAATCCTAGAATAAAACCCTTTCCTCTTATACCCTCAATAATATCTGGATAATCATTAGCAACTTTATTTAGATCTAACAATAATTTTTCAGAGACTGTGATAACTTCACTAAAAAATTTTGAGGAAGTCATCAAATCTAGGACAGCATTTCCAACACTGCATGCTAGAGGATTTCCACCAAAGGTAGATCCGTGTGACCCAAACTCCATAGCGTCACCTACCTTTTTAGAAGTTAAACATGCTCCGATTGGAAAACCATTACCAATTGCCTTTGCTATAGTCATTATATCTGGTTCTATATTTGACCACTGATAAGCGAACATTTTTCCTGTTCGACCCATTCCACATTGCACTTCATCAAATATAAGCAAAACTTCATTTTCATCACACAATTTCCTAATCGCATCTAAGCAAAATGGAGGAACTTCTCTTACTCCGCCTTCACCTTGAATGGGTTCTATAATTACCGCTGCAGTATTTTCATTAATTGAACTCTTTAATAATTCATGATCTCCAAACTCAAGAAACTTAAAATCATTCACAGCTGTATTAAATGTTTCCATTTTTTCAGGGCCTTGAGCTGCAAGCGCACCTATGGTTCTTCCATGGAAAGATCCACTAAAACTAATAATCTCTTTTTTCACTTTAGAGTTTTTAGTTTTGTGAAAATATCTTCTAGCAATTTTAATACTTGCCTCTACTGCTTCAGTGCCTGAATTACAAAAGAAAGCATAGTCTGCAAAACATAATTCACACAAACGTGAAGCTAATAGTTCTTGCTCAGGAATTTGATATACATTTGAAAGGTGCCAGAGTTTTTCTGATTGTTCCCTTAGTTTTTTAATTAGGTAAGGATGAGAATACCCTAACGAATTTACTGCTATACCTGTTCCAAAGTCCAAATATCTTTTACCTGATTTTTCGTATAAATAACTTCCTTCGCCGTGAGTAAACGTTAACTCAGACCTTGGGTATGTTGGTAATATATTATTCATTTTAAGCTCTTAATTTATAACCAGTTTTTAACATTAAATAATTAATAACTATTAGAGATATCAAAACCATAATCAATATAGTAAATGCATGTAAAATTGAAGAGTCGCTTGCCCCTAAGAATCCAAACCTAAAGCCATCTATCATATAAAAGAATGGGTTAATGAGACTTGCCCTTTGTATTGCATCCGGTAGGACTGTAATTGAATAAAAAGTTCCAGATAAAAAAGATAGTGGTACGATCACAAAATTACCAACTGTACCTAAATGGTCCCATTTTTCAGCCCAGATACCAGATATCATCCCAATTAATGACATTATAGCTGATGATAAAATTGCAAAGATTAAAATAATCCATAAATTATAAATTGTTACCTCAATAAATGGCATCATAACTAAAGCACACGCTACGGCTGAAGCAAGACCACGAGTTATTCCAGCAAGAGTGAATGCCAAAATAATTTCAACGTTACTAAGTGGAGGCATAAGCAAATCTACAATATTTCCCTGTACCTTTGACATTAAAATTGATGATGAATTATTCATAAATGCATTCTGAATAATAGTCATCATGATAAGTCCAGGAAAAAGAAAATTTTTAAAACTATCTAGTGGATAGTCTGCCCTTACAGAGCCAATGGCGGTTGTGAATATGATTAAAAATAACAAGCTTGTTAAAGCAGGCGCAGCAATTGTCTGCAAAGGTATTTTTGTAAATCTTTGGACTTCCTTTTTATAAAGAGTGATAAAACCTATAGGGTTGTAATTCATAGCGACTATTTAAATATATTTCGTGAAATGTCATTAATATTTAAATTTCAATAAGATAACTATTTACCTGAAATTTAATGAAAATTTATTTCTACTCACAAGAAGTTTAAAATAATTCAATATTTAGTATATTTCTATTGAATTTAATCAAAATGTAGTGGTAAGATTTTAATAATTAGGGAGATTATTATGTCTTGGACTTATGAAAGAGTGGAAAAACTTAAACAATTGTGGGAAGAAGGACTTACAGCTAGCAGAATTGCGGCTGAACTTGGAGAAGTTACCAGGAATGCAGTAATTGGTAAAGCTCATAGACTAGGACTTTCAGGAAGGATGGCATCAAAGAAGTCTAATAGTGGTATCTCAATTATAAGAAAGAAAAGGGTTAATATATCTCAAGCACAAAAAATAATAAATATTTCGCCCGTCATCGATGAACCGATGAATCCGACAGCATTTCAAGATATAAAAGATGGACTTTGCCGATGGCCCTTAGGTGAACCAGAGGAAATTGATTTTAAGTTTTGCGGCAGAAACACCAAAGAAGGTGTTGTATATTGTCAATCTCATTACAAGCAAGCCTACCAGCCATTAAGTAAGGTTAGAGAAAGAAGAAAAGCTAAAAAAAAGTTTAGGCTAAGTAATTAAAAACTTAAAATTAGACTTAAGCTGAAAGAAAATACCAACAAAATTACTATTACGCATATCACAGCATTCATTAAACTCATTTTTTAATCAGCTTTCTCATAACTAGGAATTAATGGTTCATTTTTTTCTATTTTATTTTTAATTTCTTGAATTGTCGCTTCCATTCTTACATATCTTTCTGCTGTTGATGGATGTGTACCACCCTGAGAATATATAGAATTTGGAACTTCTACTGCAAACCTCCTCCAAAAATCAACTGCATCATCAAGATTATAGCCAGCTCTCTGAAGAATATACATACTTAAGTAATCTGCCTCATTCTCATAATCAATTGAATATGCAGAGGCCCCCATACTTTGACCAATTTCCATCATATCTTGCGGAAGACCCACATAAATGCCTAAAAGCAAACCCAGAAGTGCTCCTGCCTGAGCGTTTTCAATTTTATCAGCAACATGCTTATTTGCATTATGACCCAGCTCATGTGCAAAAACAATTGCTGCACCTGTTTCATTCATCATTAACCACTTGGCCATTCTCAGTGAAAAGACCATGATGTCACCATTTGCAAATGCATTAAATGTATTGTTATCGAGGTCAATCACAAAATCAAATCTACATCTCTGCTCACTTCGAACCTCAAAATCAATAATCTCACTATTTCTCAAAATTTTTAAATCATACAATTTTTTATATTCTCTATCTACCTTCTCGATATAAGAGGAATATGCATCCTTACCTTGTTTGATCTTTTCTCCATCAATTTCAAGAATCTCGTCTCCAGCTAATATTCCGGCTTTACCAGCTGGTGAGACTGAGCCAAGGCTTACAACCTTTAACTTAGATCCTAGACCTAATGATTGATTTATCTCTTCTCGAATACTCTCATATGCTGAATTTTCATTTCCTAAGTTCATGCCAAGTGAATAAATGCGGTCATCTTCCTCACAAAGATCAGCAGCACTAAATAAAATATCAGTCCCCATTACAGAAAATGGAATGTAAGTATTTAGCCAAGAATCCGCGAACATCTGATTTTGAATATCTCGTTCTTTATCTGTAAGGACGGTACTATATTCTGGAAGCTTTGTTTGAGGCTGAGCACATGAAAAAATTAATAAAAAAGAAAACAGTATTAAAACTCTCATAGAGCTGCCTTATCAATATTTTCTTTTTTAATCATGTAGTAAGAATGTCCAAATACTATAAGTATAATTAATATTCCACCTATCAAGGTTTTCTGCGTAGGTTCTTCAAATATAAACAGCCATACCCATAAAGGACCTAGCGAAGTTTCAAGTAGAAAAAATATACCAACTTCTGGCGAACTAATATATTGAGGGGCAATACTAATAAAAACAAACGAAACTCCCACAGTTATGATCATAAGAGATATCAGTAATAAATCATAAGTTTCAATGACAAATGATGAGACAAATAATGCTGATAGTATAGCAGTAGCTAATTTACCTAGAATATATGAGGGTACAAAATTTATTTCGGGTGATCTTCTCATGACCGTAAGACTAGCACCAACAAAAATTGCGCAAAGCAGTCCGTAGAAGTCTCCTAGATATTTATTGAGTTCGTATGACTCATAAAAAATGAAAATTACTGCTAATAGGCATCCAAAAGAACAAAACCATGTAATTATCTCAGGCTTTTCATTCAAGAAAATAAAAGAAAAAATTGCTGCAATTATTGGCACTAAACTAATCATGATTAGTGCATTTGCAACATCTGTGTTTGCCAGTGCCATCACAAAAGTCACATTAGCTCCAAGAACTAATAGTGCATTGATGATGCCTGGCATTCCAATGCTCATAAAATCATCTAAGGCTCTATGATTAAAAAAAATAAAATATCCCATTAAGAGAGCGAGTCCTGGTAGAAGTGAACGGTAAAATAAAAGATCCCATGTCTCAACACTAACCGATCTTATAATAAGCGCATCTGGAGTAATAATCATGACACCTATAAAAGCAAGTAATGTTCCTTTTTGTTTATTTGATAGTTTTTCAAACATAATATTTTTTGGCGCGCCGGGAGAGATTCGAACTCCCGACCCCCAGATTCGTAGTCTGGTGCTCTATCCAGCTGAGCCACCGGCGCATGTAGAATTATTTATAAGCTACTCTTTTATTAATAAACTAAAATCTTTTTTTAATAAATTTATAAATAACTGGAATTATCACAATTACACTAATTAAAAGAACTGGAAGCAAATACTCTACTTTAAGAATATCTTCACTAGAGAAACTTTGTGTATCTACTATATTTTGAATGCCATTTCCAATACTAACAAGAATATATGCCCAGGGGATTACTCCAAATATAGTTGCAATAAAGTAGTCTCTTAATTTCATGTCCAATACTGCGGGAAGTAAATTCTGAATCCCAAAAGGTACTCCCCCAATTACTCTTATAAAAAGAAGATAACTTATTGCATTGCGATTAAAGCCCTCTTTAAACTTATCAAATCTTGAACCAAACTGTCTCAGAATATATTCTTTAAAGAAATACCGTGCATAAACAAATACAACCATTGCCCCGATCACCTCTCCTATGATTGCAATGATCAATCCAATGTATATGCCAAAGTAGAAACCTGCTAAAATACATACAGGTGTAATTGGTCCCATAATTGAGATCATCAGCGCTATAATCAATGCACAGAGAAATACAGATAAAACGGGATTTGCAATAATATAATCTTGTATTAAACCATGCTGGTTAATTAAAAATTCCATTGATATGGGGTTATATTTGCCGAGTAAATAGAGAACACTCACAAATAAGGAGATGCCAATGATGGTGTTTATTATCTTGTTTTTGAACATTTAACTTAATTAATGAATATTAATTGACTATATAATGAATGCAATTTATAAGCCATTTCACAAATTCAATCTAATTAATTTATTATGAAAAGAACGTTTCAGCCCAGTAATCTAGTAAAGAAAAGACGACACGGTTTTAGAGCCCGGTCTGCTACTAAAGATGGTCGTATAATCTTGGCTAGACGTCGCTCTAAAGGTAGAAAAGTTCTTTCAGCCTAAATAATCAGTCCATCATGAAAAGTCTAGCTACACTTAAATCCTCTAAGGATTTTCTAGAGGCTAAAAAAGGCCTATTTTATCGGAGTAGATCCTTTCTTTTACAAGCATTTGAGGTTAAGAATAGCAATGAAATTAAGGTTGGGTATACCGTCTCAAAGCAAAATGGAAATGCCGTAGTACGTAATAAAATTAAAAGAAGATTAAGAGTGCTAGCAAATACGGTATTAGCAAACTACGGCATTAAAAAATGGAATTATGTCATCATTGGAAAAAAAAATGCGATGGTTGAAGATTTTGAAAAATTAGAAAATGAAATGCTTACAGCATTAAAAAAAATACACAGATAATTTTATGATAAAATATTTTTTTCTATTCTTAATTACCATTTATCAAAGGTTAATCTCACCTTATTTTCCAAGTTCATGTCGTTTTATACCAACATGTTCTGAATATACAAAAGAAGCTATTCAATATCACGGTGCACTCAAAGGAACATACCTTGGAATTAAAAGAATTAGCAAGTGCCATCCGATAAAATTTCTTGGTGGCTCTGAGGGATATGACCCGGTACCAAAGGAAAGAAATAAGTAAATGGAAAGCAGAAACTTAATTTTTGCGATAATTCTCTCAATTGGAGTTCTTTTCATATGGAGTTTCTTTTTTGAAGCTCCTGAGCAGCAAAATTTAGATGAGTTTAGTCTTGATGAAGAAGTATCTGAAGTTAACTCAGACGAACTAGACATGGAAGCAATAGCCGAGATTGAAGACTCACTTGGCATAGATAGTGGGAATACTATTGATTTGAGTGAAGCCCTAAACAAAGATCAAAGAGTTAATATAAATACTCAGAGTATTTCCGGTTCAATTAATTTAAAAGGTCTTAAAATCGATGATATTGTTTTAAAGAAATATAATGAAACGCAGGAAGAAGAGTCAGAAAATATTAGACTTCTTCAACCCTTAGACACCTTTGATGGATACGAAGTAACTTTTGGATGGATAAAAAATCAAGATGCTGCATTTGAAACACCGAATGCTGAAACAGTGTGGAAAATCAAAAATAATGTTTCAGTTTTAGATACTTCAAATGAAGTTGAATTTGAATGGTCAAATAAAACCGGACAAACTTTTATCACAAGCATAACCCTTGATGAAGATTACATGTTCGATGTCACTCAAAAAGTCATCAATGACTCCCCTGATAATATAGTTATTAACAATGCAAGCAAAGTAACTCGAAAACAATCACCATCTTTATCAGGAATGTTTATTCTTCATGAAGGATTGCTTGGGGTTCTCAAAGAAAAACTTGAACTTATTGACTATAGTGATTTGAAAGATGATCAAGAAACACTTAATTTTGAAAGTGATAATGGCTGGGTTGGTATAACTGATAAATACTGGCTGGCTGCATTGATACCTGATCAAGAAAAATCTTTCAAAGCCATTTATACGTATGACAATGGATATATTGCTTATTATAGATCATTAAACGCTACGAATGTGCCTGGTGGTGAAACGCATACCGTTGATAGTCAAATTTTTATTGGAGCCAAAGAAGCTAAATTAATTGATAGATACAAAGAAGATTATGGCATCTATAATTTTGATCTTGCCATTGATTGGGGTTGGTTTTACTTCCTAACTAAACCATTGTTTAATGTTATTTACTTCTTCTCTCAATTGTCAGGTAATTTCGGCTTGGCTATTATTTACCTAACAGTCATAACAAGAATAGTCTTTTTCCCACTTGCAAACTGGTCATTCGTTTCAATGGCAAAAATGAAAATGCTTCAACCAGAAATGACGCGAATAAAAGATCTATATAAAGATGATAGAACCCAACAACAACAAGCGTTGATGGCATTATACAAAAAAGAAAAAGTGAATCCGATATCAGGATGTTTACCTATACTGATTCAAATCCCTTTCTTCTTTGCGATTTACAAAATGCTTTTTGTATCAATTGAAATGAGGCACGCGCCTTTTTATGGTTGGATTCAAGACTTGGCAGCAAAAGATCCCACAACTATCTTTAATTTATTTGGCTTAATTCCCTGGGATCCCCCTTCTTTTATGATTATTGGCATTTGGCCAGTATTGATGGGTGTCACAATGTATATTCAACAAAAATTAAACCCAGCACCACCTGATCCAATTCAAGCAAGAATATTTATGTTTTTTCCATTTTTCATAACAGTTCTACTGGCACAATTTGCAGCTGGACTAGTGATTTATTGGACTACGAATAACGTTCTTTCAATCATCCAGCAGTGGATTATTACTAAAAGAACCACAATAAAAACAAATTAATAAAATGTCTCTTCAAAATAAACAGCCTGAAAGCAAAGAGCTTTTAGAAAAATATTGGATATCTGGTAAAAAATTCCATACCAAAACTTTTTCCTTTATAAAAAAATATCAGAATAAAATTATCGTTATAAAGTATGGAGGATACGCTCTGACTAAACCTGCACTTTTAAAATCATTTGCAAAAAATATATCCTTATTAAATCAATTGGGTATTAAAGTTATTGTAGTTCACGGTGGTGGTCCTCAAATAGAAAAAGAATTGAAAAAAAGAAAAATTAATAATGATGAGTATCAAGGATTAAGGGTGACTACAAAAAGTGTGCTTGGAGTTGTCAAAAGAATTTTGTCTCACGATTTGAATAAACTAATATCTGATGAAATCAAAAAAAATGGGGGTAAAACAAAAAGATTTAATGGAGTAATTACAAGAGTGCTTAAGGCAAAGATTGCGATGAATGGTAATATTGGTTTCGTGGGGGAGCCAAGAGGTATTAATAAAAATTTGATAATGAAAGCCCTTAAAAGTAATCATATTCCAATTATCGCACCACTTGGAATTGATACAAATAAAAATACATTGAATATTAATGCAGACACAGCAGCCGCTTACATCGCTGAGTCAGTAAAAGCTGAGAGGTTATTGCTTTTAACTGATGTAGCAGGAGTGCTGGATAACAATAAGAAATTGATAACAGAGCTCGATCGTAAAAAAGCATTTCAATACATAAAAAAAGGCACTATAAAAAGCGGTATGATACCTAAGATCAAAGCATGCTTTAATACCTTAAAAAATGGCGCAAAAGGTGTCGCCTTAATTGATGGGAGAAAACAAAACGCTGTTGCCATGGAGCTCCTAACAACGCAAGGAGCAGGGACATTAATAAAAAAGTAAAATTATGAGTGAAAATCAAAAATTAAAAGAGAGTATTGAAAGCGCTTGGGAGAATATAGCAAACTTATCACCAAGTGATAAGGATGTTTCTCAAGCAGTAAATCAAGTAATTAAGAAACTAGACAGTGGTGAGCTCCGAATTGCTGAAAAAGTTGATAATCAGTGGACTGTAAATCAATGGTTAAAAAAAGCTGTTCTTATTTCATTCAGAATTAATGAAAATACAATCCTCAGAGGTCCTTACACATCATGGTTTGACAAAGTCGAAGGCAAAACTGTTGATTGGGATGAAGATCAATGGAAAGAAGCTGGTTATCGGCACGTGCCCAATGGAACAGTACGAAAGGGTTCATTTATTGGCAAGGGAGTTGTCTTGATGCCTTCATTTGTAAACATTGGTGCCTATATTGACGAAGGAACTATGGTTGATACATGGGCAACTGTAGGTTCATGCGCTCAGATCGGCAAGAATTGTCATCTTTCTGGGGGGGTTGGCATCGGCGGTGTGCTTGAACCTCTACAAGCAAATCCTGTAATAATTGAAGATAATTGTTTTGTAGGCGCTCGAGCCGAGGTTGCAGAGGGTGTTATTGTTCGAGAAGGATCAGTTTTGTCTATGGGTGTTTATCTCGGCGCCTCCACAAAAATAGTTAATCGTGCAACTGGTGAAATACTGTATGGTGAAGTTCCTGCATACTCTGTCGTTGTTCCTGGGACAATGCCAAATGAAGATCCAACAAAACCAAGTCTTTATTGTGTAGTCATTGTTAAGACAGTTGATGAAAATACAAGAAAAAAAACCTCCATTAATGATCTATTAAGAGAGTAAAGTATTATGGAAGTTATCGAATTAACAAAGGCGCTGATATCTTGTCAGAGTGTGACTCCTAAAAATGATGGTGTACTAGATTTACTTGAAAAAGAGTTATCAAACATTGGTTTTAATTGTAAGCGATATTTATTTAGTGATAGCGATACGCCAGATGTAGACAATCTCTTTGCTAAAATTGGAAATGGTACACCTCATATCTGTTTTGGTGGACATACAGATGTTGTTCCAGTTGGTGATATAAACGCATGGAGCTGTGACCCGTTTAATGCAACAGAAAAAGATGGAAAAGTTTATGGCCGTGGAGCAAGCGACATGAAGTCTGCAATTGCTGCATTTGTTTGTGCTGTGAAAGATTATATTAATAATAATGAACTCAAAGGTACTATAAGTCTGCTAATAACTAATGATGAAGAAGGGCCAGCAATAAATGGCACTAAAAAAGTATTAGAGGAAATATACAATAATGGAGAAAAAATAGACTCGTGTATTGTTGGTGAACCAACTTGTCCGAGTAAGTTGGGTGAGATGGTTAAAATTGGCAGACGAGGAAGCTTTACAGCTAAAATAAGCATCACCGGTAAACAAGGTCATGTTGCATACCCTCAATGGACACTGAATCCGATCGACCCTCTTACTAAAATTTTGAACAATATAATTAGTTTAGAATTAGATGAGGGGGCTGAAGACTTTCCTCCTTCAAACGTAGAAATTGTTAAAATAAATTCAAGTGATGGTGCTTCAAATGTAGTGCCTCAAAGTGCAGAAGGTACATTTAACATTAGATATAATATTAAGCATGGTAAGGAAAGTTTAATGAAAACCATTGATACGATTATCAGTGAACAAATTAAAAATACTGATTATGTATCCAATGTTGAGTATAATAATTCAGCAGAACCCTTTATCACTAAAAAGGGAAATTTTACAGAAATTATAAAAAGTTCATCTGATGAAATCACTGGCTTAAGTGCAGAACTTACAACAACAGGGGGCACTTCTGATGCAAGGTTTTTTAAAAATTATTGTGAGGTTGCAGAATTTGGTCTCATAGGTGAAACAGCTCACCAGATAGATGAACATGTAAAATTGCAAGATATAGAAAATCTCAAAGAAATTTATTTACTTGTTTTAAAAAAATATTTTAGTTAGTTGTTATTTAGTCTCTGAGTCATAAAAATTTTTATCAAAGATTTCCATAATTTCATTTGGAGGGGTTGTAATTTTTCTAGAATTAAGATCAAACCACGCTCCGTTAGCAAGAATTTTAACTGCTAACTCTCCAGAACTTTTAAATAATTGGATTTTTCGTATCCATTTTCTTTTATCTTCAGGAGGAGTTAACCGTTCTATTCTAAATTCGATTTCCTCATGCTCAAACACCTCTTTAAGATAATCAATTTTAGATGAGAACGTCACGGGTGCGCATGATAACTGAAGAAATTTCTGCGATGTGCCGATTTCTCTGTTGAATTCCCACAACGCATCTATTGCGATTGACAAATAGCCAGCTTCTCCAACATGCCCATTTTGGTCAATGTATTTTGAGGTAACAACAATTTTTTTAGCTTTCATCTTCTGCTTGGAAAATGAATATAGTATTGAAGCATTTATATTTTACCAAATATTAATAGTATTCTACTTTGGTATTATCAATAACATGAGCATGATTGTCAGAGCTATGTCTAATTTAAGGGGTGATGGGTTAAAGTTCCATTTCGTTCCAAACATAAAAAACCCTAGAGAATTGCTCCAAAAATAAGGAAAATGAAGTAAATAACTATAAGACCAGGAAAATATTTAAGCGAAAAATTAAAGCCTTTTTCAATTTTCTTTCTCATAATCGCTAAATACTAAGATTTTTTGACCTTTAATAGAAAATAAATCTGTCAATTTGGCAATTGCATAAAATTAAATAAATACATTGTTTATGTATGTTGACAGCATGTTTGATGAAATGTACAGCGATAACGCTGAAATTAGAGAGCACTATCTGAATGTTAATTCATGGCTTAGAACAATGTCTTCTACAGCGATCAGTAAGAAAAATGTAGAAGCTGAAAGTCATTTTAAAAGAATAGGAATAACATTTTCAGTTCAAGATGACTCAATGTCAGAAAGAATCATTCCCTTTGACTTAATACCCAGAATATTGACCAACCATGAATGGTCTAAAATTGAGAAAGGCGTCATTCAAAGAACCAAAGCTCTCAATGCATTTTTAGCAGATATTTATAGCAGTGGAGAAATTTTTAAAGCAAAGATAATTCCTGAAGAAATTGTTTATAAAAAAGCATCGTTTGATCAATCAATGGTAGGTTTTTCACCGCCGCGCAAAATATACAGTCCTATTGTAGGAGTTGATTTAGTAAGAACAGGAAGAGATCAATTTTATGTTTTGGAGGATAATTGTCGAACACCTTCAGGTGTGTCATACATGTTGGAGAACAGGGAAATTATGATGAAAATGTTCCCTGATTTGTTTCATTCAAACCGTGTTCAAAGAGTCGATGATTATCCCACAAGACTGTTGCAAACGCTAATGAGCTTGGCACCTAAGAAATGTGATAGCTCCATTCCCACAGTTGTACTCTTAACTCCTGGGCATTTGAATAGCGCATACTATGAACATACTTTTCTATCTGATCAAATGGGAATAGAAATGGTCGAGGCCAGTGACCTTTATGTAGAAAATGACCTTGTTTATATGAAAACTGTTGATGGGCCAAAAAAAGTTGATGTTATATATCGACGCATTGATGATGATTACATAGATCCATTATTTTATAATCCTAACTCAGTTATTGGTGTACCAGGTATAATTCATGCATATCGAACTGGCGGGGTTAATATTTGCTCTGCGCCAGGTTGCGGCATTGCAGACGATAAAGCTATTTATATTTATGTTCCTGAAATGATAAAATTTTATTTAGGTGAGATGCCTATTCTTGAAAATGTTGAAACTTGGCGATGCGAAAAAGATGATGAATTAAAATTTGTTTTAGAAAACATTAAAAATCTTGTTGTTAAAGAGGTTGATGGCTCTGGCGGTTATGGAATGTTAATTGGTCCAAAATCCACAAAAAAAACTATTGAGCAATTCTCTCTTAAATTAAAAAATAATCCTAAAGGCTATATTGCCCAACCAACTTTGGATCTTTCATCATCACCTACTCTCATTGATAATGAAATAACAGGAAGACGTGTGGACTTGAGACCATACTGCTTGATAGGTAAGCAAGCTCAACTATGCCCAGGTGGCCTTACAAGAGTTGCGCTTAATAAAGGATCATACGTCGTGAATTCATCACAAGGAGGAGGAGTCAAGGACACTTGGGTTCTTGCTGATTAATTAAGATGTTAAGTAGAACTGCCGAAAATTTATATTGGATCAGTAGATACATGGAAAGAGCTGAAACAATGGCACGCCTATTAGATGTGGGGTATCGCATGTCTCTATTTCCGAACCCAAAAGGGTATCATAATGAATGGGACTCTGTTTTGTCAGCCGCAGGTGCTTCTCAAGGATATTTTCAAAAATATAATGAAATTAATCAAGAAAATGTTGAGGATTATCTTTTCTTTGATGAGGATAATCCCTCTTCAGTTTACAGCTGTATTTTAAACGCAAGAAACAACGCACTAGTTGTACGAACTGCTTTTACACCTGAGGCGTGGGTTGCAATTAATAAATCTTACCAAGAAATGCTTGAATTTAAAAAAAATAAGTATTCTCGATCAGACTTACCAAATTTTACTGAGTGGACAATACAACAGGTGAATATGTTTCGAGGATCGGCTAATTCTCTTCTTAGAAATGATGGTTATCATTTTATATTTCTTGGAACATTCATTGAAAGAGCCGACAATTCAGCAAGGTTACTTGACGTAAAATATTTTGTTCTTTTGCCAACGGCCGATTACATTGGAGGTAATCTAGATAATTTACAATGGATCATACTTTTAAGGTCACTATCCTCTTTTAGGGCATTTCGTTGGGCTTATGACGGAGATGTAACATCAACTAAAATTGCTCATTTTTTTATACTCAATAATGACTGCTCAAGATCGCTTAGTTTTTGTATTAATAATATTGTCTATCATTTAAACAGCCTAAAATGTAGTCCAGAAAAAATCACAGATATATATATGGGGCTGAAAGATGTCCATGACTCAGTCAAAACAGAAACCGTTGATTCGATAATTAGTTTTGGACTGCATGAGTATGTTACAAATTTTGTTTCCAAGATATCGTTTTTAGACAATCAAATTCAAACACATTTTTTTAGATAATATGCACCTTACTGTTAATCATACAACGAATTACCATTATGATGATAATCTTTTAGGATTAATTCAAACCACTAAGCTTATACCCTCTTCATACAATGGTTTAAAAATCATTGATTGGGAAGTTACAAGAAACGAAAAGAAGGGTGGTGATATCTTTAGAGACGCAGAAGGAAACAATGTAGTAAATTTTAAAAGTGAAGAGAAAGAAACTAATGTTTACTTTCTTGTAAAAGGAATTGTAGAGACATTTAATACTGATGGTATTTATAAAAGCATGAATGATAAGATTAATCCTTTAGTTTATATGAGAAATACAACACTTACTCAGCCTAATAAAGAGATTTATGAACTTGGTTTAGAGGCAAGAAAGAGTTGTAGCGATGACGAAATTTTAAAAATGGCACATAACATTCTTGGACTTGTTTCTGAGAAAATTGATTATGTTCCATATACTACAAATACACAAACTACTGCTGCAATGGCTATGGAACAAAAAAAAGGAGTGTGTCAAGACCAGGCTCACATCATGATCTCTGCAGCTAAATCAATTGGTTTACCCTCAAGATATGTAAGTGGCTATATGCACAAAAACGAAAATGACTCTGAGTTTCAAGCAACTCATGCCTGGGCTGAAGTATATATAAATGATCTTGGTTGGGTTGGATTTGATCCTACAAATCGCTGCTCTCCTGATGAGAGATACATCAGAGTTTCTTGTGGACTTGATGCAAGTTTTGCAGCTCCAATCAGAGGTGTTTATTATGGAAACAGCAATGAAAACTTAGAAATAAGTGTTCAGACAATTGAGAATTCCCCCCAATAATTAAGAGGCCAATTAAGGCCTCTTAAAAATTAATTAAACCATGTGTTTGATACTTCTCGCCAGTGTTTGAATTCCTATCACTCCAGACGGATCATTCATTGCATCATTAACCCATTTATTAAAGTCATCGCTAGCATTTGAACCATCTAACATTTCTCCATATGCAGCGCAGCTTTTATGTCCTTCTATATAAACAAAGGCTGGTGGCTCTCCAGCGATACCTCTCCAAACAGATACATCAACTCCCATCGCTTCTTGTAACTTTTTAGCAATAGCAGTACTTTTCATCATGCTCTCCATTTTACCTGGCCCAGCAGACGCGAAAACTGTTATCTTAAAATAGGGTAAAGAGGTGTCGATCAACTTGCCCATTTCTGGGTCAGCAGTACACTCATATGAATTAACCATACTTATCATACTAGTACCCTCAGTTAGGACCTGCTGCATCAAAGACTGATAATTTGAGTCGTCGTTAAGCTTATCCATGAATTCACCATAAGCTTTTGCACTTTCAAATTGAGCACCTAAGTCTACTCCAGGATTCTGCGTACCTCTTACTGGTATATTCATATAAAAATCAGCGCCGTGATCTTTATAGAGCTTTGCCATCTTCATAAGCCAATCCATACCAGCTGGCTTTGCAGACATCCAACGTGAGCCTGAAAAAATTGCAACCATATTATTCTCCTTTAAAAAATTAAAAGAAAAATTTTTTCATAGCAAAAATATATAAAAAGACTAAATTTTAGATTCTAAGTCAATAAAGCTATTATATTTTAATATTTTACCTCCATAAAATATAGGCCATCTGGAGGAGCAACTGCACCACATTTAGATCTTTCCTTAGAATTGAGAGCATCATGAAAATCACTTACCAGCCAGCTTTGTTCACCGACTAATTTAAGACTTCCTACAATTGACCTTACTTGGTGATGTAAAAATGATTTTGCTGAAAATCCGAAATAAATATTTTCTTCTGATTTTGTAATTTGAAGGCTATCAATTGTCTTTATAGGACTGTCTGACTGGCAATGAGCAGAACGAAACGTTGTAAAGTCATGTTTGCCTTCAACCGATGATATACATTCCTTCATAAGATCTACATCTATCTCTTTATGCACATGCCATGCTCTACCCTTTTCAATTGTTAAGGGAGATTTGCGATTAACTATTCGATATAAATATTTTCTTTGACGTGCGTTAAAACGGGCATGAAATGTATTATCAACTTCATCGACTTCTAAAATAGCTATTGGAAAAGGGCGTAGATGATCATTAAGTGCATTTTTAATTACAAAAGGTTCAAGCTCTTTGTTATTGATATCAAAATGAGCGACCTGTCCCATGGCATGAACGCCAGCATCAGTTCTTCCGGCTCCGAAAATAGTCACAGTTTCTTCAAATAAATTTTTAATCGAATCTTCTATGGCCCCTTGTATCGATTGCCCATTATCTTGCCTTTGCCAACCGATAAATGGAGTGCCATCATATTCAATTTTTATTTTATATCTCTTCATTCAAGTATTGAGCCTACTGATATTTTATTTCCCAGTAAAAATTCTTCTATACCGCAACTTTGTTTGCCTTCTACCTTTAAAATTAATGGTCTAATTGATTTATTTCCACAACCAATAGTCAGATCATCGTCAACAACTTTTCCTGGTTCAGCGTCAATATCAATCTCCATCGCTTTTAATATTTTTACTCTTTTATTTTTCCACAGAAACCAGGCGCCTGGATTGGGATTGTATGCATTAATTCGTCTTACTATTTTTAAGGCATCCTCTTTCCAATCTATCTTGGTTTCTTGCTTAGATATTTTTTCTGCATAACAAGAAAGAGTATCATCTTGCTTCTGCATAATATTTTTGAATAAAGAGTCTTTAAAAAATTTTTCAAATAAATCAGCTCCCATTAATGAAAGCCTTGTTTCTAATTCTGTGTAACTCTCTGAAATATTAATTTTGATTTTGTCTTGTAAAACAATATCTCCCGTATCTAATCCCTTATTCATTTTCATAATGGTCACCCCGGTCATTTCATCTCCTGCAATCATTGATCTTTGAATTGGTGCTGCCCCTCTCCATCGTGGTAAAACCGAGGCATGGAGATTATAGCAGCCAAATTTTGGAAGATTAAGGATCTCTTCAGGCAGTATAAGGCCATATGCAATAACAACTATAAAATCAAGCCTCATGTCTTTGATGAATTTAATTTCCTCTGGAGAGCGTAATTCTTTTGGTGAATACAAGTTTAAGTTATTTTCTTCTGCATATAATGCTACAGGTGACTTTGAAATTTTCATTCCACGATTTGCTTTCTTTGACGGCGAAGTGTAGACACCTTTGAGCTCGTATCCACTAGTAGTAATTTTTTTCAGAGTGGGTATAGAAAAAGGGGCTGTACCCATAAAAAGAATTCGAAAATTGGTCATTTTGATTAAGCGACGATACGCTCTTTACTTGATTGTTTTTTTTGATTTGATTAATTTTTTAACAATCATATTTTTTTTCAAATTTGACAAATAATCAATAAATAGAATGCCTTCAAGATGATCCATTTCATGTTGGATACAAGTAGCGAGAAGTCCCTCCGCGTGCAATGTTGCCTTCATTCCATTGTAATCTAAGTAGCTTACCTCACATTCCTCAGGTCTATCAATTTCAGCATACTGATCAGGAACTGAGAGGCAACCCTCTTCATATGTTGACATATTCTTTGTCTTTACTTTAATTTCAGGATTAACAAAAAAATAAGGTTCTTTCTTTCCGTCTTCATTTCTCCAGCTGATATCCATCACTATTACTCTTAGAGGAACTCCTATTTGTACAGCGGCTAAACCAATACCAGGAGCGTCATACATAGTATCAAGCATATCATCCATTAATAATTGGATATCTTTTGTTACTTCCTTCACCGGAGTTGATACCTGCTTTAAAAAAGGATCTGGAGCAGTAAGAATTTTCTTTATAGCCATAAAACCTAGATAGGCTAACTTAGTTACGAGGTCAAGATTGAATAGAAAAATGACTGAAAAACAGTCACAACTATATTTTCTGGCGAGCGCTCAAGGCTGCTGCGATAGTGCCTTCGTCCATGTAATCTAATTCTCCACCTACTGGAACGCCATGTCCTAAACGGCTAACAACTATATCTTTTTGAGACAAAGTATCTGCAACATAATGTGCTGTAGTTTGGCCATCTACGGTTGCACTTAAAGCTAAGATCACCTCTTCCACTTCATCACCACCCACCCTATCAATTAACTTTTTTAAATTTAGGTCCTCAGGTCCGATACTATTTATCGCAGATAAATTACCTCCAAGAATATGGTACATTCCATTAAATACCTCAGCTTTTTCTAATGCCCATAAGTCGGCAATATTCTCTACTACGCAAATTTGTTTTTTTGATCGTTTCTCATCATTGCAAATACTGCATGGGCTATGTAAATCGATGTTTCCACAAACTTCACAAGTGATAATTTTTTCACTAGAAGATAGAAGTGCTTCTGCCAGAGGTATCATTAACTGTTCCTTTTTTTTTAAAAGGTGTAAAGCTGCCCTACTTGCTGACTTTGGACCAAAGCCAGGCAACTTACTTATTAATAATATCAGTTTATCAATTTCTGGATTCGAAGATCGGGATCGCATTTTAAAAAGGTAATTTCATTCCTGGGGGAAGCTTTAATCCTCCAGTAACTGAGCTCATTTCGTCGGCTATCTTTTTCTGTATTTTTTCTTTAGCATCATTAAATGCTGCCATAATAAGATCTTCTAATATTTCTTTTTCATTTTTATCAATGACACTGTCATCAATATTAATTGAGGTTACGTCGTTCTTTCCATTAATTGTAACCTTTACAATTCCACCACCAGCAACACCTTCTGCCTCAAGTGTCTCAACTTTCTGTTGCGCATCTGCCATTTTCTGTTGCAGCTCTTGGGCTTGCTTGATCATATTGTTAAAATTGTTCATGCTACTATTCTTCTAAATTCTCCACTTTTGTACCAGGGAAAAAGTCAACAATTTCCTTTAGTTTTGGATCCATTTCTTTGACTTCTTTAACTTTTATACTTTCTACGTTATTGGCCTGATTTTCAACCAAATTGTTTAAATTACCTATCAGCTGATCGGGTTTTGGAATATCATTTAAATAAATAATTCTAATTATCAGCATTTCGAGAGCAGAAATTGGAGAAAATGAGTCCGATACTTCATCTAGTCCTTTATTGAGCATTTGCCAAAACATTGAGAGCGTTGGTAAGTCAACATTATCTGCAATTTCATTAACTTCTTTATACTCCGCTTCAGTCAGTGAGTTTTTTACGCCTTGATCAGCATTTATTTTTACCATGGATATGTCATGAATAGATGAAATTAAATCACGAACAATTAAAGACGGATCAGCTCCATTATCATAAAAAGAATTAATCATTTCAATACACTTAATCGTCTCACCTGAAGTCAATAATTTTATAAAATTGATTATTTCTGTAGGATCGTTTAATCCTATCATTTCTTTTACTTTGCTTTCTGTTAACTCTTTATCAGAGAATGTAATTGATTGATCTAAAATTGATAATCCATCTCTAACTGAACCGTCAGCTGCACGTGCAATAATTTTTAATGAGCCCTGGTCAAATTGTACACCTTCCATATCGCAAATTTTCTTTAGGAAAGAAACTAAATCTTCAGGCTCAACTCGTTTAAGATCGTATCTTTGACATCTAGATAAGATTGTTGTTGGAATCTTTCTCACCTCAGTTGTCGCAAAAATAAATTTTACATGCGGTGGGGGCTCTTCTAATGTTTTAAGCAATCCATTAAAAGCTGCTGTTGATAACATATGAACTTCATCAATAATATAAACTTTATACTTGGAAGATACGGGTGAGTATTGGACGCCTTCAATCAATTCTCTTATGTCAGCAATACCCGTTCGTGACGCTGCATCCATTTCATATACATCAACACTTCTTGACTCAGTAATAGCAATACAATTTTCACAAATACCGCATGGCTCTTTTTCACCATTAGAGTCTATGTTCAAACAATTTAGTGATTTAGCAATAATCCTCGCTGTTGTTGTTTTCCCAACGCCCCTCACCCCTGTCAGCAAATAAGCATTAGCAACGCGGTCTGTCTCAATTGCTTTTTGAATTGTTTGAGACATAAGGTCCTGACCAATAAGTTCACTAAACTTTAAAGGTCGATATTTTAGAGGGATTGGTAAATTTTTTTGCTCTGACATCTTTCAATATTAATACTGTGGGAGATTAAAGTAACCCAAATATCATCGTTGCGGCTGCTTCTTTTCAGACCTGACCGGATTGGCGAATAACTTGTCTACTCAATCTCCCAAAATATTGTAGCATACGATCATTAAATGTTGTTTATTAAATGAATAAAATCATGAGTAAAATTGTATTTGCAAATAATCCTCTGGACAGAAAGTCTAGCATAAGAAGTGATGAAGAGTGGCAAAAAACCTCAATGAGCAGCTCTGATGCAAGATATATTATTTTTGATTCTGGCAAACCCCTCATTCAAGTAAGCAAAGAACCAGGAAGTAAATCCGAAATATATTTGTCTAAGTTCGAATCGGTCATGAAACACATTAAAGCGTGTCAAATTATCTTTCTCGGTGAAATGAAAAATATAAAATATTATGCTATCGACATTACTAAGGAGCGTAGTCATTTTGATATTGAAATCTTCAGTGGATGTAAGTTTATCGATTTAAGATCTATAGCCCAAAGTCTATCCCCTGAAGATACAGGAATTCTTGCCCAGGCCAAATCAATGGTTGAATGGAATGCTGTTAATATTTTTTGTAGTCGGTGTGAAAGTTCAAAGCTCAGAACAGTTGATGCAGGATCTAAAAAGGTTTGTGATAAATGTAAAACTGAATTATTTCCTCGCGTAGATCCTGTTGTTATCATGCTACCCATTTTTAAAGAAAAATGTCTTTTGGGGCGTCAGAAAATTTTTCCTCCAAGAATGTACTCTGCCCTTGCGGGCTTTCTTGAACCAGGAGAAACTATTGAAGATGCAGTTGTAAGAGAAGTGAAAGAAGAAGTGGGACTTAGTGTAAATAGTGTTGAATATAAGTTCACACAGCCATGGCCTTTTTCTTCTCAGTTAATGATTGGCTGTTTTTCAAATGTAGATGATGACAAAACAAATCTCGACGAAGATGAGATTGAACATGCTGTGTGGTTATCACGTGAAGATATAAATCGAATTTTTGTTGGCAAAAGCCCAGATAGAATTTGGATACCCCCTGCTATGGCTGTCGCGCACCAACTTATTGTTGAATGGTTACACAATAAATAAACTATTGGTTCCTATAAGAATGTTTTGGATAAACGCCAAGAACCTGAAGTTTTTCTGTATAAAATGATAATTCATCAAGAGCTCCTTTAACAGAAGAGTCATCAACATGGCCATCAAGGTCAATGTAAAACTGTGCTTTATTAAAATCACCATCGACTATAAAGCTCTCGAGCTTCGTTAGATTAACGCCATTAGTCGCAAAGCCTCCAAGAGCTTTATATAATGCCGATGGCACACTTCGAACCTCAAAAATACAGCTTGTTAAATATGATAATTTCTCGTCTCTTTCCTGCTGTGCACCTTTTGACATAATAAGAAATCTTGTCGTGTTGTGTTTCATATCTTGAATATCTGACTTTAAAATCTCCAATCCATAAATTTCTGCAGCTAAGTGAGAGGCAATTGCAGAGTCCTCATTGGTACCAATTTCACTTATATGTTTAGCGGAACCAGCAGTATCAGCCATTACAATAGGGGTAAGATTTAATCTCTGAATTGCTGATTGACATTGACCAATAGCCATTGAGTGACTTCTTACAAATTTTATCCCATCAATGGAAGTCCCTTTTTTTGCAAGTAGCTGATGCTTGACTTCCTGAAAATGTTCAGCATAAATTTTAAGATCATAATCTCCTAATAAGTAATGAATATCAGCAACTCGACCAGCAACGGAGTTTTCAACAGGTATCATCGCTAAATCTGCTTTCTCTTCTCTTACACAATTTAATGCTGCTTCAAATGTTCTGCAGGGAACAGTTTCATAATCTGTCATTGCTTCTTTACATGCTAAATGTGAATAAGCACCTAGTTCTCCCTGGTAAGATATTTTTTTCATTTCTTTAAGATTTCTTTAATTTCCTCTAAATCCTCAGGAGTATCCACTCCCAAAGGCAAAAAGTCAATTAAACCAACTTTTATTTTCATGTCATTTTCTAAGGCTCTTAATTGTTCAAGTTTTTCATTTTTTTCTCTTTCAGTTTGAGATAAAGAAACAAACTTTTTAAGAGACTCTTTTCTAAAAGAATAGATTCCAATGTGATGATATAATTTGTTATGATCGTAGCAATCACTTTTCCTTGTGAAGTCTAGTCCCAGAGTAGAGATTTCATTTTCTTCATAGTCACAATAGGCTTTAACAACTTGGTTTTTCCTTATTTCAGACTTATTTCTAAAAACACAAGCTAACGTGCCCATTTCAGAGCTATCATCTTCAATTAAACTAAGCACAGTACTCAGTGCCTCAGTATTGATTGTAGGAAGATCGCCTTGTAAATTAATTATAAATTCAATTTTTTGATTAAGATCAATTTTATTTAAGGCCTCAAATATTCGATCAGTACCAGACGTATGTTTGGTTGATGTCATGCATGCATTGCCCCCCAAGCCTTCAATTAAATTTTTAATATCTTCACTATCCGTGGCAACAAGAACCTCACCTAGTTGAGATAGAACAGCTTTTTCCCAAACATGTTGGATCATTGGCTTGCCATGGATTTCAAGCAAAGGTTTGTTTGGAAGTCTGCTAGCTTGAAGTCTTGCAGGTATAATAATTGCTGTATTTTCTTGAGTAATCATAATGCTTTTATGCGACTAGAAGACGCATAATAACTTGAATAAATTAGAATAATGTTTAATTAATATCATATATTCTGCGAAAAAACATTATGGATTCATTCGAAATTAACAAAATTGTTGCCTGTATTTTAGTGGTAGCACTTGTGTTTATTGGATTAGCAAACTTTAGTGAAATACTCTATCATGTTGAAAAGCCAAAGGTTGCTGCGTATCAAGTTGATGGCGGTGATGAAATATTATTGGACGCGGCTGCAACTTCAACTGAGGCAGTTGCGCAAGCTCCTACCGAAGACCCTATTCAAGTTCTTCTTGCTAGCGCTGATCTAGATAAGGGCAAAAAAGTATTTAAGAAATGTTCACAGTGTCATGTTATGGAAAAGGGCGGTGCTAATAAAATTGGCCCAGCTTTATGGAATATCGTAAATAAAGATATTGGTTCAAAAGATGATTATAAATATTCTAGTGCAATGGCAGACTTTGAGGGTGATTGGACATATGAACAATTAAATAGTTATTTAATTAATCCAAAAAAATATATCAAAGGTACAAAGATGTCTTTTGTTGGTCTCAAAAAAGCTAAGGACCGAGCAAATGTTATTCTTTATTTAAGAAGTTTTAGCGATAATCCCGCTCCAATTGAATAAATCAAAGTTACTTAATATATTAATTGACTGCTGCAGGTACTAAACCTTATTCTTATCTAGTATGACAAAAGAAAATGTTGGCTTATCAATTTATGTTGATAACAGAATGCTTCGCATTTTACTTTTGGGTGCTATCAGTGGTTTCCCGTGGGTAATAATTGGCAGTGCGCTTTCACTTTGGTTAAAAGACTTTGAACTTTCGAGAAGTACTATTGGTTGGGCGGGATTAATATTTGGAGTTTATGCAATTAACTTTTTATGGGCTCCTTTAATTGATAGAATAAAAATTCCCTTTCTAACAGATAAAATAGGTCACAGAAAATCTTGGATAATTTCTCTTCAATTTATAATCTTATGTAGTC
Source organism: uncultured Pelagibacteraceae bacterium (assembly GCA_902584215.1). Taxonomy (GTDB): domain Bacteria; phylum Pseudomonadota; class Alphaproteobacteria; order Pelagibacterales; family AG-422-B15; genus CACNXQ01. The sequence goes on along the minus strand of CACHYW010000001.1, from coordinate 92,880 downwards.
TTATTTTTTGGAGTTTTCTCAATCCAGTAAATAATCTTGAGGTTATTATTTTCTTAGGTTTATTAATTGCAATCGCATCAGCATCACAGGATATAACAATTGACGCTCTAAGAATTGAACAAATATCTGCAAATGAAAAAGCATCAATGGCTGCAGGAGCTTCTATTGCTGTAGTTGGATGGTGGACAGGTTATAAAATTGGAGGAATGTTGACGTTATTTGTTGCTGATTATTTAGAGATAGTTGGATTTGCAAATTACTGGCAACTCACTTTTATATTTCTTTGCTTATTAATTCTTTTATTTAATGTTGGATTACTTTTTATTCCTGAAGATACCTCTAATGAAAGACAAAAAGCTCAAAATAAGGATCAAGAAAATTTTAAAGCTGCTGGATTTACAGCATGGTTTATAAGCACAATTATAAGTCCATTGATAAGCTTCTTTAAGAAAAACGGTGTAACTATCAGCTTTTTAATTATCGGATTTATTTTCCTATTTAAAATAGGCGAAGCTTTTCTTGGAAGAATGTCTATCATATTTTATGACGAGATGGGATTTTCAAAATCTGATATTGCAATTTATTCAAAAGGTCTTGGATGGATTACAACTATTACGTTTACTCTATTGGGTGGATGGTTTGCTATTAAATCTGGCGTTATCAGGGCTTTATTTCTATCAGGCATAGCAATGGCAATAACAAACATTATGTTTAGCTTTATGGCATGGTCAGATAAATCTGAATTATTATTTGCTGCTGCTGTTCTTCTTGATGATCTTGCTGCTGCATTTGCAACTGTTGCCTTTGTTACATTTATTTCGTTACTTGTGGATAGGACCTATACAGCAACACAGTATGCACTTCTTGCCTCTCTTGGAACAGCTGGAAGAACGTTAATGGCATCTTCATCCGGTTCGCTTGTAGATTGGCTACAGGGTGATTGGGGAATATTCTTTATAATTACTGCGTTAATGGTAATCCCCTCATTAATACTTCTATGGTTTATCAGAAATAAATTTAATTTCAGTTAATTTAAAGTCTGCCCATTTTTTTTATTTTACCATTCGTTTTAAATATTCTTTTTTTTGCAGAACTTAATAACTCAATTGCAGTTTTCATGTGGTAAGCATTAGCGTGAATAATATATTTATTATCTATCATCATGGCTACATGACCCTTCCAAAAAATAAAATCGCCCGCTTTAAGTTTCTTTTCACTCAAAATCTCTTTTGTTATAAAAATTTCTTGCATATCTGTATCTCTTGGAAAAATTTTATTATTAATTTGTACTAAATTTTGAATAAGTCCCGAGCAATCAATACCCACAGAACTTCTTCCTCCCCATAAATAAGGAGTGTTTATATACTGCTGGGCATATTTAACTATGTCAAACCCCGCATTATCAATTGCAGATAAATCACGTGTCGGACACCAACCTAGTCCATTGATTAGAGAAAACTTTCCTTTAGTTTTATTTACTTCTAAAAGTGAATTAAAGCTTAAGTGGAATAGATCTTTGCTCTTAATATCAGGTTCCTTGTAAATGTATGTCCGAAGAGACGTCACTTTATGTGTGGGTTTAAATATTTTTTTTGATAGATTTGTCGTGGGTATGTATCCTACATATTGATCTCTTGATGATTGAACCCAAGACCAATCCTTAGATACTTCATAAGCAATGCATTCTTCTCCAAATAAAAGTTGAGTGCTTAATTTAGATTTTTTATTTGAATACAATGGTGCAAACGAACAGACCACAGTATATTTTTTACCCTTAGAGTATTTTACTCTTTCAACAATATGTTTATAGGTTGAAGCAGCTAAATTACTTTTGATGGGAGTTATTCGTGGGTCGAACTTCACTTTTATTTAAAGCACAAAACCAAGATATAAAAAAACAATCGTCATGACAGCAATACCTCCAAAAATCATTGTAGCTCTAATTACAACGTCTAATTCCCTAGCAGCAAACATATGATAAATAAGTGGGCCTACTAAAGGAATAAACATCAATACCAATGTCCAACTTATTTTAGAGGGAACACTTCTATATTTTCCAATATGTAAGTCAAATAAAGCAGTTACTGTCCAAGTTGCATACAAAAAGATAGGAAGGTAATACCCATAAAAATTAAAAAAGAGTGATAAAAACGGAACATCCTCTAATGGGAAAAATGTAACTCCAGGCATTTATTGTTATCTCCTATTAGTAGGTTAAACAATTAGAGGATTAGTTCAAATAGTTTCTAGCCTCTTGGGGCAGCTCTATTTGTTCTAAAACATCTTCATATTGACTAAAAACCTCAACTGCAGGCTTAACTGAGCTCCATATTTTAGTAACAGGCAAGTTAGTTTTATCATAACCAAGACTTATTAATTCCTCCATAATGGGCATATTGGGTTGATTAGCTGGAGCTTCAAATGTTCGCCAATCACCTTGATTATAGTTTCCATCACTTGTCTGAATTATACGAGCTAAGGATGACCACATTCCCGATAAATCTGCACTTAAGGGATAGAAGGAAGACTCACAATTATTGAGTGTTTGTAAGCCTGGTGGAATTGAAGTATTGAAATAATTATTTTTAAAACAGTTACCTAAATTCGAGAGGCCACTAGATGCTATGTCAGCTCTTTTAGAATTTATAATCAAATTACTTTCAACCCGATTGCCATGAGCAGGCCAATAATTAACATCTGCAGTGGCTGTTATAATAACACCATAAAGATTGTGATTAGCTATAACATTATTTTTAATAATATTGTTATTTCCTCCTGCTATAACAACACCATTTCCAAGAGACAAATTGGTTGCTTGGGTTGCAGGAGCATCTGTGTTATTATTGTTTTCAATAAGATTACCAATAATAAAAGTTTCTCTTTCTGGTGGCAGAAGTTCCGAGTCTAGAGTGTTGGGTGCTAATCCACCCTTATTATTTTTAAAAACTGAACTTATAATATACAGAGATCCACCTGAGTTTGTTCCTGAATAGCCGAGACCATTATTTTCAGAAATAACATCATTTACAATTGCATCACATGGATAACATTGACCAATATAAAAACCAGCATCTGGTGAACCAGAAGCATAAGAATGATCTAAAACTCCATCAACAGCATCAAATGCATATACACCATAATCACCATTATTATACGCTGTTAAATAAGAGCCTCTGTAACCTTTTACTGTTGCCCAATAAAAACCATTCAGTAATGCATTTCTTGCAGTTATATTTTCTATAACTACTCCATCAACACCTGCAACTAAAATACCATTACCTCTTTCAAACTCACCGTCGATGATTGTTGTGTTTCTATCCCAACCCCTAATTGTAATTGAAGGAACATTGACAACAACCTCCTCGTAGTAGATACCTGGCTTAATCAAAACAAGATCACCTGGGTTTGATGCATTAACAGCGTCTTGAATTGTTTCATATTGATCAGGCACATGTCTTACATTTCCTGTAAACCTTGAAACCACATCTTTTTTTGAGAAGTTGGTATAATCTTCATAATTTATATCACCGACAACAACAGAACCAACCATGCCCCATTTTCCATCAGGAGAAGCATGAAATGAGCACAAATATTTATACAGTCCTTCATTTTCATAATTTATATCAAGATAGTCGCCCTTTGGAATTTCTGCTAAGGAGCCCCAACTTTCATCGACCGCTATAACATTGTGGGGGTTATTACCCCAGTTATTAAACCTTACTTTACCCCCAGGATTGATACGCACAACTGGCGGCGAATAAGAATTATCAATTACCCTTACTCCTGTAAAAGCTGCGGACTGATCTACGCCACTATCACAAGATGTGAAAAAAATTATGGATGCAATAAAGAAGAAAATAATTATAGATATTTTTTTTAAAGTTTGGTCCATTTTAAAAACCAACTAATAATTTTCGAGCTAAACCAATAAGCGGCGCAAGAAAACCAAGATTACCTCGAAACAATAAATAAATTATTCCAAAAATTATGGCTGCTACGAAAATAACCTTTAAAAACCTTCCAACTTTTCCTGGTTCACTGTTAACAAATACACGAATAATAAAATATAAGGTAGCTGCACCTAATACAAAAAATACTAAAAACTTAATCATTATAATTAATCTAATATTTTAGCTTAATTAGGTTTTTGAAGAAATCAACTTATTACAGGTTATTTTCACTTTCATACTTTGAAATTGCTGCACTTAATTCGTTTTTCTCATCACAATTAAATACGCATATCTCAGTCAATTTTTCAAGATTGAGGAGTGCTTTTTCATATCTGCCTGTTTCAAGAAATAGTTCTCCCTGATATGCTAAAATATCATCGTGGTTTGGATCAATTTCTAAGCCAGTACTATAATAAAGTTCTGAGTCTTCATAGTTACCAAGCTTTCTGCTTGCGAAACCTATTAAGCTCCATCCATTTGCATTTTGTGGGTTTTCGTAAACATAAACTTCTAAATCTTTAAGAGCACCCTCATAATTTTCATTTTTTTCGATTTCAAAGAGAATTCTTTTCAATTCTGCGTCGAAACCTGTTGAGTATGAGTAATTTCCACTTGGGCCAGATGAACCATCACTAGCGCTGCCTCCTGAGCTTCCTCCTGAGCTTCCTCCTGAGCTTCCTCCTGAGCTTCCTTGGCCACCGGAGCTTCCACCACCATCTTGTTTGGCAAGTGCTGGAAAACTTAGGCAGATTGAAATAAATACTAAAATAAATATATTTTTCATGCTTTAATCATTTAATTCTAGTGATATATATTTCAAGAGAGATAAATATGAATGAATTAGATATATATTTTTATGGAATACCAATTGTTCTAACCCTTATTGTAGCAGAGGTAGCTTATTCAACTATAAATAATCTCGACTATTATAAGTTAGAGGACTCTCTTGCGGGTTTTGGTCTTTTATTTGGCAATGTTACAGTCTCACTTCTAACAAAGAGTTCTATCTTTTTTTTTTCACTTTTTCTGTATCAATACAAACTGTTAACAGTAAATGAGCTTTTTCCTACTTGGTTAGTTTGGACTCTGACATTTATAATCATCGACTTTGTATATTATTGGTACCATCGATGCTCACATAGAATTAGACTTTTATGGGCTGTACATATGAATCACCATTCAAGTAAAGAAATGAATTTTACTGTAGCTCTTAGACAACCATGGTTTGGTCCTTTAACAAAAGTCCCCTTTTTTGCTGTTATGCCTCTTATTGGCTTTGATCCAATTATAACTGCTATAGCGGGCGCAGTGTCTACTCTTTATGGATTACTGACTCACACCAAGTGGGTAAATAAACTTGGAATACTTGAATACATATTTATTACACCCTCACATCACCGTGTGCACCATGGAAGCAATGAAATATATATTGATAAGAATTATGGAAATCTTTTAATTATATGGGATAAAATATTTGGAACCTTTGCCGCAGAGGAAGAAAGAGTCACTTATGGTATTCGCGAAAATGTGAATACCTTCAATCCTCTAAAAATTACCTTTATGTTCTGGTATTCAATGTATAAGGATTTTAGGAAATCAAAGAATTTTAAAGATAAAGTATTATCTTTCTTTGGAACTCCTGAATGGAAATTATAAATAAAATTATTTATTCTGGATTCTCTCTCAAATAATTTAAATATTTAACTACCTCTTCCATTCTATCATCTGTGATGTCTTTGTAAGTCATGCCAAAATGATTCTTTACCATTAGGGCCACATGAGCATATGGATTCCTACCTTTCGGATGGTTTGGATGTGGTTGAAGTTTGTATCTAAGAAAATCCCCAGTTTCTTGAATAAGCTTCCATATTAAGGATGAGTTTTCTTTATTCAAAATAGTTGTCTAAATCAATAGTTTGGGTATGTTATGCATCCCACTTTCCATAATTCTCATTTTAATATAATTCGCCAATGTGGCAAGTAATTATAGTTAATTATTATCAATAAAAAATAATATGATTATTTATAATTTATAAAAATTAAAATGAAATCAGAACAAATATTCAAAGGTGTAAGCCAACAGATCAAAGTATTTGACTCAGCCGGTGACAAAAAAATTTTCGGAAGACTTAGCCATTTTAGGCGTTCTGTTTATGGGATAAGGATCTGTTTTGAAATCATGAAATTTCATTTCGATGATGATATAAACAAGATCGAATGCACAAAAGAATATTTAACAAAAAATATGGCTGACTTAGCCTCAAGAGCCACAATTATAAATTTCATAAATGATGAGATAAGTAAGGGATCGCTAACCACTCAAATCAGTACAAAAGATAAAAGAGTAAAAATTATCCAGCCCTCAAGTGAATTGATTGACGAATTCACTATGTGGCTAGATATGATTTATAAAGCTGCTTAAATTTATTCTGAGATCTGCAAATTAACTGCAGATACTTTTCCATTTTTTTCTTCAGCTTCGTAGCTTATTTTTTGGCCTTCATCCAATCTATTGATACCAGCTGCTTGAACAGCAGTGATATGAACAAAAATGTCTTTATCGCCCTCATCAGGTGCAACAAAACCGTAACCTTTTTTTGGATTAAACCATTTAACAGTACCAGTAGCCATATTATTCTTATTCCTTTTTTTAAATTTAGACTTCGTTCAAGTCCAATTAGGAACAAGCACTCAATCTTTAAGTCGATCTTATATTGATATCTAATAAAAAAGCAAATTTTATTTACTTACAAAATTTAGATAATTTATAGCAATTTTTGTCTATGTTCCGCAGAAAGTTTTATAAGGTTCAGCCTGAATTTGAGGAGTTTTAGAATATTTTTCATCAATCTCTATTTGCTCATATGGCTTTGACAGAACAGCAAGTAGCTCTTTAAATTTATCGAATTTGCCTTCTACTTCAGCTTCAGTTAAAGCTTCTTCAACTAAATAATTTCTAGGAATAAAAATGGGATTAGCTTTTTTCATAATATTTAGATAATTATTGTTGTTGACCCTTTCTTTCCAATTTTTTTTCCAGACCACAAAATCATTATCTTCAAAATCTTCATCTTTTGCATGATTGCTATCCATCAAGTTGCAAAACGTATTTGTAAAGTCTGGTTTTTTTGATTGCATCCATGTTAGTAAATCTTTGATTAAAACTTCATCTTCTTCACTTTGATCAATCAGTCCCAGTTTTGATCTCATCATTTTCTGCCATTCTTTACTAAAAATATTACTAAAAGAATCAATAGTTGACTGAGCTACTTCTAAAGATTTTGACTCATCCTCATCAATTAAAGGAAGTAAGCTTTCGGTAAGCCTTACTAAATTCCAATGAATAGTCGCAGGCTGATTCCCATAGGCGTATCTTCCTTGAAAATCGATAGAACTAAATACTGCTTTATGGTCATACTGATCCATAAAGGCGCATGGACCGTAGTCTATAGTTTCTCCACAAATTGTTGAGTTGTCTGTATTCATAACGCCATGTATAAATCCAACCCGCATCCAGTTTACTATTAGATCAATTTGTTTTGACATCACTAACTCTATAAATTTAACTACTTTATTTGGACTATCTAAAATTTCTGGGAAGTGTCTTTTGATGCAGTAGTCAAGTAATTTTGAAATAGCATCGATGTCCTTGTGGGCTGCTAAGAATTGAAATGTACCAAATCTAACATGACTAGCTGCAACTCTTGTTAAGATAGCTCCTTTTAAAGGAGTCTCTCTAAAAACTTTTTCTCCTGTTTCAACAACAGCAAGACTTCTTGTAGTAGGAATATTTAAATAGAACATCGCTTCACTGATTAAATATTCACGAAGCATAGGTCCAAGAGCTGCTCTTCCATCACCTCCCCTTGAGTACGGTGTTCTCCCAGATCCTTTAAACTGAATATCATAAATTTCTCCTTTAGGAGTGCTTTGCTCTCCAATGGTAAGAGCTCTTCCATCACCTAGAATTGTGAAATTTCCAAATTGATGACCTGCATATGCTTGTGCGAAAGGACTAATGCCAGTGGGTATTGTATTACCAGATAAAAAATTAGAGACATCTTTACTGGACAAGTTTGAAAAGTCTATTCCTAGTTCAGAAGACAATTCGTTATTAAGAACTACAGTTTTAGGATCTTTAACGCTTATGGGCATTAGTTTAGAGAAAAGTATCTCGGGCAATTGGGTATAAGTAGCACTAAGATTCAATCCAATATTTGAAAATGTCTCATTATGATTTATCATTATTTTAAATTTAATTTAAATTCTTAATTATTGATATCTAAAATGTTAATCCAAAAAGAACTCGAAATTACTATTGACGGCAAAGGGCTTTATAATATCACGGAAATAATAAACCAGGCTATTGCAAAGCACAGAATAGCAAAGGGCTTGTGTACATTATTTATTAAGCACACTTCAGCATCACTTATTATTCAAGAAAATGCTGATCCAAACGTTCTGAAGGACATATTGGATTTTTTTGATCGTGTAGTCCCTGAATCAGAAAATTATGCACATAGGGAAGAAGGACCTGACGATATGCCAGCTCATATTAAGTCAGCTCTAACAAATACAAGTATTAATATACCTATCAAAGAGAAAAAACTTGATTTAGGAACATGGCAAGGAGTTTTTATATTTGAACATCGTTATAAAAATAATGATCCTGGTATAAGAAGAATAATTAGTATGACAATTGTAGCTTAAGTTTAATGAGGCATTCTAAATTTATCGTGACAAGTCTTACAACTTGACCAGATTAATTTCTTTTGAGCATCTTTTAATTCATTGCCAGTAAGATCAGACGCTAGAATTGTAAACTCCTTAACTTTATTCGACGTCTCTATCATTAGAGTATTAAACTCTTCTTTTTGTAGCCATATCGTTGGCAAAGCCTCTGTATCGTAGCCTGTTTTGGTGTTATCTGGAAATAAATCTAAAAGCTTGTCATAATTTGTGCTCATCTTTTGTGATAGCTCAATCACTTTCTCGTTATTCCCTTTAGTAATTTCAGCACTCATTCTCTTAGCATGACTATAATTCTGCTTAAATAGTGACTTTCTCTCCTTGATAATATTTCCATGATCGTCCGCAAAAGCAATTACAATTAATAGTAATATCGATAGAATTGAGGAGATTAGAAATTGAAAAAAATTAATCATGAACTTAATTATATAATATGAAAATTACAAATGACACTAATTCTTATGGATTTCTTGCACGTCTTTTTCACTGGATTACTTTTGTAATATTACTGTTCCAACTGCCTTTAGGAATATATTTAGATAATCTTGAATTTTCAGAATTTAAACTTTCTATTGAAAATATTCATACAATCATTGGCATGACTATTTTTTACGTAACTCTTCTTAGATTAATATGGAAATCAATTAATACAAAGCCCATTGATAATATATTAATGAGCAAAATTCAGATTATTGCCTCTCGAATTGTGCATGGTCTTTTCTATATGACTTTACTAATCATTACCATAAGTGGCATAAGTAAACTTTTATTATCTGGTGAGGAAGTCAATTTTATCATTATAAAAGCATCAATTGATTACTACAACTATGATCTCGCTGATAAATTTTATGCAATCCACGCGTTGTCAGCTTATTTTCTATTAATTCTTTTTTCTATTCATTTGAGTGCTGTCATATATCATCATGTTTTTCAAAAGGATAAGATATTGAGAAAAATGCTATAGAGTTAAATATGGAAGACAAAAAAAACTTTGCTGAATTTATTGAACGGCTACACAAGACAACTGATGATTTTCGAGAGAATGCAAAAAATAAACGGCATAAACTAAATTTAAGAACTGCAAGAGAAAATCTTTCTGATCTAGTGGATAAAGATAGCTTTCTAGAGTATGGAGCATTTGCTGTGGCGGCTCAAAAAAGTCGTAAAAACAAAGAAGAACTTTTGATGGAAACTTCTGGTGATGGCGTTATCACTGGTTTCTGTAAAATTAATGGTAATATAATAGACAATGAGTCAACTAATGCTGTTGCTATTGTATACGATTATTCCGTCTTAGCAGGAACACAAGGTTATTTTCATCATATGAAGCTTGATCGAATTTGCGAGAAAGCAAAAAAATACAAACTACCTATTGTTATATTTACTGAGGGTGGAGGTGGTAGACCAGGCGATACAGACATCAATACAAGTATAGCAGGATTGCATGTACCTACTTTTGCTCTATGGGGAAGTCTCACTGGAAGGTGCTTACGAATTGCCATAAATAATGGTTTCTGCTTTGCTGGAAATGCTGCTCTATTTGGCTGTGCAGATATTAGAATAGCTACTAAAAATTCATGGATCGGTATGGCAGGCCCTGCAATGATTGAGGGAGGGGGTCTTGGATCCTATAGTCCAAAAGAAATTGGTCCATCAGAGGTAAATGAAAAAAATGGTGTTATTGATTTAGTAGCAAAAGATGAAGCTGAAGCAACAGATTTAGCAAAGAAAATACTTTCTTACTTTCAAGGTAATTTAGCTGATTGGAAAGTTGAAGATCAGACTCAATTAAAAGATATTATGCCAAAAAATAGAAAGTGGTCTTATCCAATCAGAAATATTATTAATATCATTTCTGATAAAGATGCTTTTATAGAACTCAAGCAGATATATGGGAAAAGTATCGTAACAGGACTTTTACGTATTGAAGGAAAAGCGTTTGGATTGATGGCGAGCGATAGCCAACATTTGGGGGGGGGCAATAGACTCAGAGTCAGCTGATAAAGCTGCAAGTTTTATTGAGCTTTGCAATCTTCAAAATCTTCCTATCATTTCTTTTGTTGATACCCCTGGTTTTATGGTTGGACCCGATAGTGAAGAAGAAGGGGCAGTTAGAAGAATGTCTGCTCTTTTTAAAATAGGTTCGCAAATAAATATACCTTTAATCACAATTTTTTTAAGAAAAGGTTACGGACTGGGTGCACAAGCATTAGCAGGGGGAAGCTTTCACCAACCAGTATACTCAGCTGCATGGCCTACTGGAGAATTTGGAGCGATGGGATTAGAAGGTGCCATCAAGCTTGGATTCAAAAAAGAACTTGATGAAATAAAAGACGGAAAAAAGAAAGAAGAACTGTTTAATAAGTTGGTCGATCAATTGTACGAAAAAGGAAAAGCAATTGAAGCCGCAGCTCACCTTGAGATTGATGCAGTAATTGATCCTACAGAAACTAGAAGCGTAATATTAAAAGCAGCGAGATAAGTTTTATGGTATCAAATTTTGAGCTAGATGATCCAAACTATTACAGTATGAGATTTGGATTAATCGTACTGCAAAGTGATGAGACAATTGAGCAAGAAATTAGAAGCACGCTTGATGAAAATATGGCCATTTATCACTCAAGGATTCCGTGTGACCAGTCTGTCAATAATGAAAATCTTGCAAAAATGGAAAATGATTTACCGATTGCGGTGGACCTGCTTCCAAAAATTGACTTTAACAGCATTGGATATGCATGTACCTCAGGTGCAACAGTAATTGGTTCTGAAAAAATTAATAAATTAATTAATGAACAGTATAAAAATACTTTTATAACAGATCCCATAAGAGCGGTTAAGGAAGCGCTTAATAGCTTTGGATGTAAGAATATTGCATTCGTTTCACCCTATGAACAATCTGTAACTCAGAAACTCAAACAAAATCTTCAGAGTGATAATTTTAGCATATCAGAAGAAAAATCATTTAATGAATCAGATGACACGGTAGTGGCAAGAATATCTGAGAGAGATAGTTTGCGTGCAATATTAGAAATTGGAAAAAATGATTGTGATGCAGTATTTATTTCATGCACAAATTTGAAAACATTTAAAATAATAGATGAAGCAGAGCGTGTACTGAGTAAACCTGTTATATCTTCAAACCAGGCAATGATATGGCATATGTTTCGTGGTTCAGGGAATGACTCAACAAAAGGACCTGGGATGCTTTTTAAGCAGAATCTAACTAAGAGCTAGCCAAATCCCAACGCCTACCATTAGTAAACCAGCTAAACGATTTATTGATTGAATATTTTTTTGTTTCTTCAAGATAATACCAAGCATCTGTCCGCCAGTTGCGTAAATCATTAAAGATATGAATTCTATTATTAATATGATGAGAACCAATGCTGACATCTGAGGCATAAGCGCTAAGTCATAATTGATAAATGCGGGTACCATAGCAATAAAAAAAGCCCATCCCTTAGGGTTTGCAACTGCAGTAATAAAGCCCTGACTTGCTAGCTTTAAAAAATTAATTTCAAAGGAATGTGTTCCATCTAAGTTTAATGCCAGTGACCCTCTTGAATTGAACATTTGATAGCCAACAAACATTAAATAAATTCCTCCCCCATATTTAAAAAAAAGAAATGTCATTGGATATGATGAAATAATTGCACCACCGCCAATAACTGCACTTCCAGCAACAATTAAGACACCCACAAGTTCCCCTACCATCATTTTCATCGTATTTTTAAGACCAATGGTAATACCCATAGTTAAAGCAAGAGTCATGCAAAGACCTGGAGTTATAGAAATAACAAAAAACAAAGGAATAAAAAAATATAGAAGGGTAAAGTCTAAAAACATATGGAATTTGTATCCGATTTTTAGACACAAAGCACAAAAAAAAACGGGGCGCTACAAATACCCCGAAAGGTCTCTATATCGCCCCGAAATTCCGGACTAACTCCGAACAAACTCCCCGAAAGGCTTTCGAACTTCGTTGTTCCGATAAATAGACAATATTATTTTTAATAAAATTTTTAAATCAAAAAAAAATTATTTGTATTTCTTAACTTGTGGATAAGTGGAAAACTTATTTAGTAATAGAATCAATAAAATAATAAATAAATTTAATCTATACTTAAGCAATTTTTCTTTTGATTGGTTTTTCAGTAATTGGAAAGTGCATTAATGCAGACACAAAACCAAGAACTACACACACCCACCACATGATATCGTATGAGCCATAAAAATCATAAAAACGACCTCCAAACCATGAGCCCATAAATGAACCAACTTGATGTGAAAGGAATGTAAAGCCATACAGCATAGACATATATTTGGTCCCAAAAATTACAGAAATAATACCACTGGTAAGAGGAACAGTTGAGAGCCACAGAATACCAAGTAATGCAGCAAAAATTAGTACTGTTATCTCAGTTTTAGGAAGAAATATAAATGCTAAGAATAAAAGTGCACGAAGTGTGTATAAAATAACTAGAAGATTTTTTTTAGAATTTTTATCACCTAAATGACCAAAAAATAATGTCCCAAAAACATTGAATAAACCAATCAAAGCGAGCGACCAAGAGCCAATCCACAAAGGTAATGAGAGGTCAGTCAAATAAGCTGGTAAATGTGTTGCTACAAATGAAACATGAAAGCCACATACAAAAAAACCAACTGTTAACAACACATAGCTTTTATTTACAAAAGCTTCATTGAGTACAGATGCTAATGATTGAGCAGCTTGATCATCCTTTCCTGAATTAAAAGAAGATTTTGTTAGAGTTAAGGCAAATAAAATCATGATTAGGGATATAAAACAAAGATAGACGATTGATTTTTGCCAATCGGTTGCTTCGATCATAAATCCTGATAGTGGAACGATTAAGAATTGCCCCAAAGAACCTGCAGCCATCACAATACCTAATGACAACGTTTGGTATTTTCCTGTAACCGCTTTTCCTACAGCTCCGAGAATTACTGCTGTTCCACATCCAGCACACCCAAAACCAAAAACTACTTGTGAAACGATCAGGAGACCTGATCCTTCTACAAGTGACATCATATAAAGACCAATTAAGAAAAAGATTGCTCCATAAAGACCAGCAATAGATGAACCATATTTATCTGCAATGGCTCCAAAGATTGGGGATCCAATCCCAATCATAAGGAATTGAATTGCAATGGCGAAACCAAACACTTCTCTTCCAGTTTGTATATGGTCAGAAATAGGAATTAAATATAATCCAGATGAGTGTCTTATTCCAAAAGATACTAATAAAAGAACACATCCACCTACTATCACTAATAAGGAAGAAGAGTGTCTAAAAAATTTCATTACATATATTTTATATACAAATATTTCTTACTTGCTACACTAATTGCTTATGGCATTTACAATAGTATACCTGATAGTCCTTGTATTGCTCCTAACCTTATTTGCTAGAAAGCAGATTAAAGGTATAGAAAGTACAAAAAAGTTTGATGAAAAAGCAATGCTTGTTTTATGGCTAATCCTTGGGATGGTAGGACTTATAACAGGCGGTTTATAAAAATATTATTAATAATAAGTATTTTTTATCTTTTAATTTATAAATAGATTCTTTTAATGATAAATGCGCTTCTAATTTCACTTATTTTTTTATTAATATTAATTATTTATTTAAGCTTTCTAAATATCTTAAGAATTTTATCCAAAGTTGAAGAATTGACCACAAAGCTCGATTACATTGAAAATAAATTAGACAATTAGCATTTTCAAAAAATTGGCGGAAAGGATGGGATTCGAACCCACGATACGGTCACCCGCATACACGCTTTCCAAGCGTGCGCCTTCAACCACTCGGCCACCTTTCCTTATTCAACCTTCAAAGCAGCGATAAATGCTTCTTGAGGAATATCAACTTTTCCGTAAGTTCTAAGTCTTTGCTTACCTTTTTTTTGCTTATCCAATAGTTTTCTTTTTCTATCCGTAGCTCCACCGCCATGAATTCTATCAATCACATTTTTTCTGTATCCGCGTACTGTTTCTCGAGCAATTATTTTTCCTCCTATTGCTGCTTGAATAGGTATATGAAACTGATGCCTTGGTATTAATTCCTTGAGTTTTTCACACACCGCTCTTCCCTTTTTCTCAGAAAAGTTTCTATGAACAATAATTGATAAGGCATCAACAGATTCATCATTAACTAGAATACTTAAACGAACAAGATCACTTTCCATATACTGATCAATTTCATAATCAAAGCTTGCATATCCGCTTGATATTGATTTTAGTTTGTCATAAAAATCAAAAACAATTTCATTAAGTGGCAGCCTATATGTAAGTATTACTCTTGATCCTGAATAAGTCAGTTCATTCTGAATGCCTCTTTTGTCCTCACAAAGTGAAATGATACTACCTAAATACTCATCTGGACATATTATCGTTGCTTTGATCCAAGGCTCAGAAATTGTCTTGATTTTCATTATCTCAGGCATGTCCGCTGGATTATGAAGCTCAATTTTACTATTATCAGTAAGTAATATGTCATAAATTACACTGGGAGCTGTTGTGATCAAATCTAAATCAAATTCTCTGTCCAATCTTTCAACTATAATTTCAAGGTGAAGTAATCCTAAGAAACCACACCTAAAGCCCATGCCTAATGCAGCTGAGGTTTCTTGCTCATAATGAAAACTTGAATCATTTAGCTTTAGTTTTGCAAGAGCATCTTTTAGGAATTTAAAGTCTGCTGCATTGGTTGGAAAAAGACCACAAAATACTACTGGTTGACTGGGTTTGAAGCCAGGCAATGGTTGAGTTTTCTTATCATTTGATAAAATAATAGTATCTCCGACTTTGGTTTGAGAAACCTCTTTAATTGCAGCAGTAATAAATCCGAGTTCACCTGTTTTGATCTCTTCATTGACAATCATTTTTGGAGTAAAGCATCCAATTCTTTCAATTAAATGCTTGGTGTCAGTTTGATGGAACCTGACTTCCATGCCTTTTTTCAATGTACCATTAATAACTCTTACCAAAACCACAACACCTAAGTAAGTGTCGTACCAACTATCAACAAGTAATGCTTTTAAAGGTTCCGTTGTACTCCCAACAGGAGCAGGGAGATCATTTACAATGGTTTCGAGTACATCTTCTATGCCTATTCCAGATTTTGCCGAAATTTCTAAAACATTGCTTGTATCGATTCCAAGAATATCGTCAATTTGTCCTTTTACTCTCTCAGGATCTGCTGCAGGTAAATCAATCTTATTTAAGACAGGAATAATAACATGATCATTCTCAACGGCTTGGTATAAATTTGCTAGTGTTTGAGCTTCTACGCCTTGACTTGCGTCAACAACAAGAAGTGAGCCTTCACAGGCTGAGAGTGAGCGGTTAACTTCATAGCTGAAATCAACATGGCCCGGGGTATCTATGATATTTAATGTATAGATTTCACCATCTTTAGCCTTATACTTTAATTGGACTGTCTGTGCTTTGATAGTAATCCCTCTTTCTCGTTCAATATCCATTGAATCAAGTACTTGGGACTTCATCTCTCGTTCTGACAGACCGCCACAAAATTGGATTAATCTATCTGCAAGTGTAGATTTACCGTGATCAATGTGCGCAATAATTGAGAAGTTTCTGATATTTTTGGTTCCAGTCATAGAATATAAAATTTTAGGATCGAACAGTTCCAGAAGTAGATTTTTCAATAGCCTCAACTATTTTTGAACTCAAGCTATTAATATCATTTTCATCTAATGTCTTTTCTTCAGACTGCAAAACAACCTTGATTGCCATTGATTTTTTATCTTCTCCCAAACTTTTGTCCTCAAATAAGTCAAATATTTCTGCACTCTTTATTATTTTTGTATCAACATTTAATGCCGCTTTGATTAAATCACTACTTTTAATATCCTTATCAAGTATAAACGCAAAATCTCTCGTTACACTTTGAAAATCACTTAGAATTAGTTGTGGTTTATTCGTGGTCTTCTTTTCGGTCAAGGGAACATTATCGATTATTAACTCAAATAAGTTTACTCTTGTTTTTATTTTAAATTTATTTGCAATTCTTGGATGTAATTCGCCAAAGTAACCAATCTCTATTTTCTTGTTTAGGATAATCTTGCCTGAACGTCCTGGATGATACCATGAAGGGGCTTCATCAGAGATTGAAATTTTTTTATTTCCTGGTACTAAATAATTTACAACGTTTAATAAATCATTTTTAACATCAAAAATATCAAATTCTTTTTTTTCACTTCTCCAAGTCTTACTATTGCTTAAGCCATATTTCACACCACATATTGAATTTATTTGATCTTCAGGAGTGGTTGAACTGTACTGACTGCCAGCTTCAAAAATAGACAAAGAATCAATTCCACGTGCTGTATTTTTTTTAATTGATGCTAATAAGTTAGGAATAAGGCTAGGTCTTAGTATATCTAAATCCTCAGAAATCGGATTGATTATTTTTAATTTTTCAACTTCGCCAAAAAAAATACTTTTCTTAGAATCTGAAAAAGAGAATGTAATAAATTCATTATATCCCTCTGACGCTATGAAATGCTTTGCCTTTGAAATAATTTTTTGAGTACTATTTAGTATATCTTTGTTGACCTTACTGATAGCTCTAATATTTGAAGTTGGAATATTTTCATACCCTTTGATACGAATAATTTCCTCACTTATATCTGCTTCTCCGTGGATGTCCTGCCGCCATGATGGAATTGTACAGTGAATACCCTCACCACTTTTCTTTGCTCCAAAGCCTAAAGAATTCAAAATTAAAATAATTTCATCATCTGTGATCTCTAATCCCAATCTTTTAACTATATTTTTTCCTGAAATATGAATTGTATTTAGAGTTTCAGATATTTGTCCGGCTAATACAATTTCACTACATTCACCTCCGCATATTTCAAGTATTAGTTGAGTTGCATAGTGAATCCCCTCTAAAGTTGACCTTGGGTCAATTCCTCTTTCAAATCTGTATCTTGCATCGCTCAATATTGATAAATCTCTCCCTGTTCTTGCTGTGTTTACGTTATCAAAAAGTGCAGACTCTAAAAGGACATTAATTGTATCAAAATTACACCCCGTGCTTTCACCGCCCATAATGCCTCCCAGACCTAAAACCTTTTCTTCATCTGTAATTGTGCACATACCCTTTTTTAAATCATAGGTCTTTTCATCTAAAGCTTTAAAGCTTTCACCGTCTTGAGCTGATCGAACTATAATTTTCCCTTTAACTTTATCAGCATCGTAGACATGCAATGGTCTATTTTGGTCAAACATTACATAATTTGTAATATCGACTAAAGCGGAAATAGGCCTTAAGCCAATTGACTTTAATTTTTTCTGTAGCCAGTCAGGACTTGCTACATTTTTTACATTTTTAATATAGCTTCCTGCGAATGCTGGACATATATCATTATCTTGTATTTCAATTTTAATTGGGGACTCGAACGAACCTTTTTCTGTCTTGAACTCTCGATTCTTTAACTTCCCAACACCTGCTGCGGCTAAATCCCGTGCAACACCAAGAACACCCAAACAGTCTTGACGGTTGGGAGTAATACCTATTTCAATTAAAATATCATTCATTCCGGACGAGTCTGCAAATGAGCTGCCAACCTCTTTATCTTGCTCTAAACTGATAATACCGTCGTGCTCATTTGAAATTCCAAGCTCATACTCTGAACACATCATTCCATAAGACTCAACGCCACGAATCTTGGCTGCTTTTATTTTCATTTGATTTACAGGAATGACGGATCCAACAGGTGCATATACAACTTTCATCCCTTTTGTAACATTGGGAGCTCCGCATACTACATCAACTTTTTCTCTACCGATATCTACTTTGCATAATTTTAGTTTATCTGCATTAGGGTGTTTTTCTTCTTCCAAAACCTGGCCAACAATAAAGTCTCTATAGGCTAGGCCTGTATCTTGAACACTCTCTACCTCCAATCCAATTGCCGTTAATTTATCAACTACTTCGTTAAATTGATGCTCTGTTTCTAGATGCTCTTTTAGCCATGAGTAAGTGAACTTCATTAGCTTAAGTCCCTGATGAGAGAAGGAAAGTTCAGTGGAGAAAAGCCATAATGCTTATTCCATCTTAAATCGCACTCAAAAAAAGTTCTTAAATCACTTATGCCGTACTTAAGCATTGCCAGGCGTTCTATGCCCATGCCAAAGGCATACCCTTGAAAACTACTTGGATCAATATTTACATTTTGTAGAACTTTTGGGTGCACCATCCCACAGCCTAATATTTCTAGCCAGTCATCGCCTTCACCAATAACTAATTGATTTCCTTTTTTTGTATAACCTATATCAACTTCTGCTGACGGTTCTGTGAATGGAAAATGACTTGGTCGAAATCTCATTTTAACTTTATCTGTTTCAAAAAAAGTTTTAAGAAATATTTCAAGACATCCCTTGAGATGACTCATATTGCTTTCTTGATCGATTACTAATCCCTCAACTTGATGAAACATTGGAGAATGTGTTTGGTCATTATCGCACCTAAATGTTTTCCCAGGAGCAATCAGTCTAATAGGAGGTTTATGCTCAAGCATGCTCCTGATTTGTACAGGTGATGTATGTGTTCTTAATACATTCTGCATATTGTCTGTTTGCGTTTCTACATAAAATGTATCATGCATTTGCCTTGCCGGATGATGTTCTGATGTATTTAGCGCAGTGAAATTATTATAGTCCGTTTCGACTTCTGGCCCCTCTGCAACATAAAAATCTAAGTCACCAAATATTGTGACTACTTCCTCAATGACTTGAGTTATAGGGTGAATTGATCCCAAAGAACTTGATACTGGTAATGTTACATCGAGTGTCTCAGAGGATAATTTTTCATTTAAATTCTTATCGTTTAATTCCTCTGTCTTGTCTTCTATAAGACTCAATGTTTGATTTTTAAGAGTATTTAGTATTTCAGCTTGTTTTTTTCTATCTTCGCCTGAGAGGTTAGCGAGCTCCTTCATTAAAAGAGAGATCTTTCCTTTTTTACCAAGATATTTTATACGGCATTCACTCAAACTTTCTAAATCTGTAACTTTAGATAAAGAATACTTAATTTCTTGCCCTAGTTTTGCAAAATCAACCATAACAATACAACAATATCAGATTTAGTTTTTTCTGTAATAAGAATATATTTATGTAAAAGCTAATAAGCTAGTTATTTAGTGGTAGATTGAACTTGTTCGGCTAAATGCTTAAACGACGATGGTTCATTCATAGCTAAATCAGCTAGGATCTTTCTATCGAGTGAGATATTCAATTTTTTTAATCCACTTATAAACACTGAGTATGATATACCGTACTCTCTTGCTCCTGCATTTATTCTTTGAGTCCATAAAGACCTAAAGTCTCTCTTTTTAGCTCGGCGATCACGATATGCATATTGTAGAGATTTTTCAACTGCCTGCTTTGCTACTTTAAAGGTGTTTTTTCTTCGACCTCTGTAACCTTTCGCTTGCTTGATCACCTTCTTGTGTCTTGCGTGTGCAGTAACTCCTCCTTTAACTCTTGCCATAAAAATAACCTATCTATGCGTACGGTAAAAACTTTTTAACAATGCGGGCATCTTGATCAGACAAAATAGTTGACCCTCTCTGATTTCTTATCTGCTTATTAGTCCTTTTAATCATACCGTGCTTTTTCCCACTTTGATAAGATTTAACTTTACCAGATGCAGTAACTCTGAACCTTTTATTAGCACCCTTTTTTGTTTTGAGTTTTGTCATAATGAATGAGCAGGGTTATATCTCCTGGATAGGAAAAAATCAAAGGTTTTTATAATTGAAAAGAATATGAAAAAATAGCCTAGTTAGGAGTGAAAATCATAGTAAATTGCCTGCCTTCTAATTTGGGTTCTTGCTCAATTTTACTGGTTGATCCCATTGTCTCCCTTATTCTTTCCATTAAATTCTCGGCAATATCATGATGCTCAAACTCACGCCCTTTAAACCTGATGGTAAATTTTACTTTGTCTCCAGCAGTAATAAACTTTTGTGCAGCTCTTACTTTAAAATCATAATCGTGAACGTCTATTCCTGGACGCATTTTTATTTCTTTTATTGTGACTTCTTTTTGTTTTTTCTTTGAAGTACTAGCTTTTTTTTGCGCCTCATATTTAAATTTTCCAAAGTCTAAAATTTTGCATACCGGCGGGTCAACTTGTGGGGATACTTCTACAAGATCTAAGCCTACCTCAACAGCTTTCTTAACAGCTTCTTCGGTATTAACAACTCCTAGGTTGTTACCTTTTTCATCAATTAGTCTTACTGTGGAAGTGGTTATGAATTCGTTAATTCGGAATTTTGGGCCTTTAGTAGATTGATTATATCTATTATTTTTCTTTTGCAGTGCTATTTTAATCTCCTATATCTATTGTTGTGAAGGCATCATACATTTTTTTATAAAAAAATCATTTAAATTTTCAAACTTTATTTTTTCTTGCTTATCGCTTCCAAATGCTCTCATTGTTATAGAACGTTCCTCAATTTCTTTCTTTCCAAGAATTAATTGAAATGGAATTTTTTTAAGTGAATTTTCTCTAATTTTATAACTAATCTTTTCATTACGTAGATCTTTTTCAACCCTGATTCCTGCATTTTTTAAACTTTCATAAACTTCTTCACCGTATTCATTTATATCAGAAGTTATTGGTGATACTATTGCTTGTACTGGTGAAAGCCATAGTGGTAGCACGCCAGCATAATGTTCAATTAAAATTCCTGTAAAACGTTCTAAAGACCCGAAGAGTGCTCTGTGTAGCATTACTGGATTATATTTTTGTCCATCCTCTGCAATAAAATGTCCTCCTAATCTTTCAGGCATGTTTAAATCAACTTGCAAAGTACCACATTGCCACTCACGACCTATTGCGTCTTTAAGGATGAATTCAAGCTTTGGGCCGTAAAAAGCTCCTTCACCTGGATTCAATGAATATTCTAATCCTGTAGCTTCCATGGCATGTCGAAGAGCTTCTTCGGATTTGTCCCATATTGCATCGCTGCCAACTCTTTTCTCAGGTCTATCAGAAAATTTAATTGAAACTTTATCAAATCCAAAATCCTTATAAATACTGAGGACAAGATCACAAACTTTTTTACTTTCTTCAGTAATTTGATCCTCTGTACAAAATATATGCGCATCATCCTGAGTAAATGCTCTAACTCGCATCAATCCATGCAGTGCGCCAGATGGCTCATATCTGTGCACTTTACCAAATTCTGCAACTCTTAATGGCAAATCTCGGTAACTTTTCAATCCCTGCTTATATACTTGAACACATCCTGGACAATTCATTGGCTTTAAAGCATAAACTCTATCTTCCCTTGCTTCAGTGGTGAACATGTTGTCACCAAATTTTTCTAAATGTCCTGAAAGTTCCCATAGAGATTTGTCCATAATATCAGGAGTATTAATCTCTTCATAACCAGCTTCCTCTTGGCGATGTCTCATGTAATCGATCAATGTTCTGAATAAGGTCCATCCTTTTGCATGCCAGAAAACAGACCCAGGAGCTTCTTCTTGAAAATGAAACAAATCAAGTTGCTTACCAAGTTTTCTATGATCTCTTTTTTCAGCTTCCTCTAAAAGTATTAAGTAGTTTTTTAATTCTTCTTCAGTTTCCCATGCCGTGCCATATATTCTTTGCAGCATTGGATTATTAGAGTCACCTCTCCAATATGCTCCTGCGACTTTTGTTAGTTTAAAAGCCTTACCAATCTTTCCAGTCGATTCTAAGTGTGGACCTTTACATAAATCAAACCAATCACCATGGTAGTATACTTTTAACTCTTCACTTTCAGGCAAATCTTTGATAATTTCAACTTTATATTTTTCACCCTTGTCTAAAAATAATTTAATTGCATCTTCTCTTTTCATTACTTTAAAGGACGTCTTCACATCTCTATTCACAATTTCTTTCATCTTCTTTTCGATGACACTAAGGTCTTTATCAGTAAAAGGGTCTTTGCGGTCAAAGTCATAGTAGAACCCATTCTCAATAACAGGTCCAATAGTGACTTGTGTTTCAGGGAATAACTCTTGAACAGCCATGGCAAGAACATGGGCCGTATCGTGACGTAATGTGTCTATAAATTTTTCTTCATTTTCCATAAAGGACATAACTATTATATCATCTATCTACAAATGAGAATCTATTTTCTCAATGACCATTTCAGGAGTGAGTTCATGAAAATTTTTACTGGAAATACTGTGAAAATTATCTGTATGAATGCTTACTTTCTCAGGAGATGTGTGGCTTCCAAATATAGCTAAGCCTTTACAACCCAAATGGGCCGCAAGGTGTGCAGGTCCAGTATCGTTTGAGATTACATATTTTGAGCCAGCCAATATCTTCGATAATTGAAAGAAATTTGTATGTTCTTTGTTATTCATTAATATTTTGACATCATAATTTCTTGCTTTTTCATATTCTCCTGGCCCTGGAACAATAATGATATCGATGTCTGGATATTTTATTTTTAATTTAGTAATTAAATCATGGTAATGAGGCCATAGTTTCTGACGATGCTTAATGGAACAAAATGGAAAAAGTATAATATAATTTTTCTTTATTGATGAGGGTATAGCAAATTCTTGATCAATCATCCATGTAACTTGAGGTTTATGTGTAAATTGTACATTCACATTAGCCCTTGATAATTGAATGTTAAATCTCTCAAGTATACTTTTTTTATCAAACTCTTCTTTTCTTTCATTTGGATTTAATATTGTTCTTGAAGAAATCCATTCAATCGAATTCGATAAATATTTTCTATAGAACTCTGTTCTACGTGAATTTTGTAAGTCAAATATTTTTTGAAATTTTAAGTTTACAATTACATCTTTAATCTTTAGTAAATAAAAAATATTCCACCTAGATTTTCTTTCATCAACTATAACTTTATCAATGTAGGGACATCTTTCAAAATAAGATCTGAACGCAGGTGTAGTAAGAATATAAATTTCATTATCAATGTAATTTTCTCGTATATCTCTCAGGCAACCATTAATTTGTATAATATCACCAAATGATCCGTGTTTTATCACTAAAATTTTGTTGGTCATTTATCCGATTATTTCATTATAAAAATTTAAAGTTGAGTCACACATTTTTTTATCTGAATAATTTTTTTGAACATTCGTTATGCATGCTTGCCTAACTGTTTCTGAGCTGTGTTTATCTTCATTAATTGCTTTTAATATTTTAGCAGATAAATCAATCTCATCGGCATTATTAAATAAGTAACCTGTTTCATTATTAATAATAGTTTCAGTTGAACCCCCATGATTAGAGGCTATAACAAATTTGCCCATTGCTTGCGCTTCAACAGAAATTCTACCAAAAGCCTCGGGATCTGTAGATGGTGAGACAACTATATCTGCAATGCTGTAAAAGTTATTAATATCATTTCTTGTACTGATAAAATGTACATTACCTTCAATATCTTTTTCATGAACAAAAGTCGTTAATCTTTTTTTAAGTGAATTATTGTCGTCAGGCCCTACCATTAATAATTCAAGTTTTTTATCAGTTTGTTGGCTTACTTGCTCAAACGCTTTTAGTAATAGTAAATGACCTTTCCATTCTGTCATTCTCCCAGGCAACATTATTTTGATAGCATCTTTATTTATTTTAAACTCTGTTAAAATGTCATTTTTGATTTGTTGATCTATAGATGCTACATTGAAAAATTCTAAGTCAATACCTCTTGGAATTATTTTAATTACTTTTGGCATTTTTTGATATTTGGTTTTGATCTCGTTATATATAAATTCAGAAATCGCGATTGTGCCATCAGTCATTAGCATGACTGAATTATAATATTTTTTCAAAACATTATTAACATTATAGGTTCCATGAAAAGTAGAAACATATTTAGTGCGTGTCATTAAACAAGCAAAATACGAACTCCATGCAGGCGCCCTACTTCGTACATGAAGAATATTTATACCAAACAATTTTATAATTCTTGCAAGCCTAAAGACATTCAAAATTATGATTAAAGGGTTCTTTGAATGTACGGGAACTTTTATGACTTTAGTTTTATGTTCATTAACTTTTTTTATATTTTGTCCTGAATTTGTTGCAATGTAGGAATTATAATTTTTTTCTGTCAAATAATTTGCAACATCTACACAACCTTGTGAAGCCCCACTTACGTCAAGATTAGGTATAACTTGCAATACACAAATTTTTGATTGCATATAGTATTTCTAATAGTTAAATGCTTAATAGTAAATCATTATGCTCAATAATATAAAATATCATGTATCATCTCTAAACGATCAAATTGCATATTTGCATGAGAATCAGAAATCAGAGATCTCGATATTTTTTTTTGGAGGCTATAGCTCTACGATGACTGGAACAAAAGCAACTGCTTTAAGTGCATGGTGTAAAACGAATAATTTAAATTTCGTAAGATTCGATTATTCAGGTCATGGATCGTCAGCAGGTGAGTTTGAAGATGGAGGTATAAGCAAGTGGTCAGAGGAAGCTCATGAAATTTTCAATTTATGTAAATCAAAGATTAATATAATTATTGGGTCAAGTATGGGGGGTTGGATTTCTTTAATAGTAGCTAAGAGAAATCCCTCAACGATCAATGGATTAATAGGTATCGCATCAGCTCCTGACTTTGTAGTTGGAGAGTGGAATAGATTGAGTGATGAACAAAAAACTCAAATTAAAAAAGATGGAAAAATCATTATCAATTGGGACAAATATTCAGAAGATTATACGATAACATATAAATTCTTAGAAGACGGCAAGAAGAATATGATATTACACGGGCCAATTAAAATAAAGTGTCCTATTAGATTGCTTCATGGGCGACTAGACCAAGTTGTAAGTTTTGAGACTTCTGAAAAAATTATTAATAAGATAGAAAGTGAAGATAAACAATTGAAAATAATTGAAGATGGTGATCATAGTTTGTCTAGAGATCAGGATCTAAAAATATTATTCCAAACAATCACAGAGTTAGCTCTGTGAATTCCACACTAAATAATTATTTTCTTCTAATCTTTCTTGGTGCTGTATGGGGCGCATCATTTGTTGCAATAAAATTTTGTAATTTAATGTTCAACCCAATTGAAGTTGGTTTTTTTAGAACGTTTATTGGTGCTTTAATATTATTATTGGCTGTTCTTTTTCGTTCAGGAAAATTAGAACTTTTTCAAAAAAATTCATTTACTTATGCAATCATAGGATTATTTAATGCAGCAGTACCATTTACATTAATTCCATATGGACTTATGTCGCTGCCAAGTAATATTGGAGTGATAATCATGTCCGCTAATCCTTTCTTAGCTCTTGTACTCGCACACTACTTTACTGAAGATGAAAAACTCAATTTGAGAAAAACAATTGGAACGATTATAGGCTTTTCAGGAGTCGTATTTGCTGTAGGTGTGCAGGTTTTTGTTACAGATATGTCAAGTTTTATTGGTGCTCTTGCTATATATCTTGCAGGTTGTTCATATGTTGTATCAAATTTAATTATCAGAAAAGTCTCGGACTTGCCATCTGATATGGTAACAATGAATACGCTAGCGTGGGGAAGTATATGGCTTATTCCGTTTATGTTCATTTATGCACAGCCCATGAGTTATGAAGTAAACACTGCAGCAATAACTGCAGTGATTTATTTAGGAATTATTCCCACTGGTTTAGCTTTTAGCTTAAGGCAAGTTTTAATTCGCTCGGCTGGAACTACATTCATGATGCAAGTTGCTTATTTAATACCTGTTTTTGGGATATTTTACGGGTGGGTGTTGATGAATGAGCCTTTGAAATTTTCACTATTAATTGGGGTTATTTTAGTCGTGGTTGGTATTGCAATAAGCCGTTTACAGGTTGAAACAAATTCTGGAATTTAAGAAATCAACAATTTATAAGTTTATTATAACCTTCAATATATGTTGGGTACTTTAATATTACGCCTAATTCCTTCTTTATTAGTTTATTATTAACTTTTTTATTTTCACTGAAGAAACTTTCATTTTTTTTATCTTCACTTAATTCAGAGTATTGTACCTCTCGATCAATTCTCAGTCCTGTTTTCTCAGATATATATCGAATAACATCATTTAAAGATGACGGTAGATCATCAGCTACATTATAAATACTAATAGGATTTGGTTTATTCATTGAGGCATTAATTATATTTACCAAGTCATCAATATAAATTCTCGAAAAAAAATGATTATCTTTAATTATATTAATAAAATTTCCTGAACTCATCCTATCTATAATGTTTCTTTTTGGTCCATATATGCCAGCAATCCTAAATATATGAAGAGGAAGATTATTTTTACTTGAAATATCAATCCATTGATCTTCTGCAAGTTTTCTGTTGATGCCTCTTACAGACTTAGTAAGAAGTTCAGAATTCTCATTTACAAATTCACCCTTATGATCTCCATACACACTTGTAGATGATAAATACCCTACCCACTTTAAATTTTTAAGAGATTTTAGATCCTTATTGAAATTATATAAAAAGAGATCTCCATTATCGATGGGTGGGGCTGATATCAGTAGATGAGTAATGTTGTCTCCATATTTCTCTATTATTAAGTTAGATTCACTTGGCAAAATAAGTTCAACATTGTCATTGATTGATTTTTTTTCTTCACAATTTCTAGAAGTTGCAATTATCTTACTACTGGTTAGCAGCTTACACAAATGTTGCGAAGTATAACCATGTCCATAAATAAAAATCATGATACTAGTCTAACCATTCTGCTTTTACATCTTCATCTACTTCAACTGATATGTACTCTTTTTTGAAATTATCAAAATCCTGAGTATCAATTATTTGTTTTAGAGCCCATACAGCCATTGACCTCACTAAACTTGATTTATCATGAAGAAGATCTTTTACGTCCTCAATAAATATCTTATTTCTACTATTACCCACTGCAATTAATACATTTCTAATAAAGCGATCTCTTCCAATTCTTTTTATACTCGATCCGCTAAATTTCTTTCTAAATTGTGCATCATTAAGATTAATAAAAGATTTGAGATCAGGTTCTATTAGTTCTGCTTTCGGATGAAAATTAGTTTCGTTTGATAATTTTGCAAATTTATTCCACGGACATACAGCTAAACAGTCATCGCATCCATAGATTCTATTCCCCAATAGAGGTCTTAAGTTTTTATCAATTTTACCTTTATGTTCTATAGTTAGATAAGAAATACATTTTCTTGCATCTAACTTATAAGGTTCAATTATTGCACCAGTAGGACATATGTCTACACAATCCGAACAGGAACCACAATGGTTTACTTCAGGTTCTGAAAATATAATTTCTTTATCAACAAATATTGTTGAAAGGAATAGCCATGATCCATACTCTTTTGAAACAAGATTTGTATGCTTTCCTTGCCAACCAATTCCTCCTAACATACCGATAGGTTTTTCCATTACCGGTGCTGTATCAATGAAATATTTAAAATCACAGTCATACAAATCTGAAATTTGAAGTGATAAATGTTTCAATTTTTTTTTAATAACTTTATGGTAGTCATTATTTCTTGAGTATACCGATACGATTCCTTTTTCTTTATTTGATAAAAGCTCAAGTGAATTACAATCAAAATTATAATTTACCCCAAGTACTATTATTGATTTTGTTTTATCCCAAAGTGATTTTGGATTAGATCTCAGGTGTGATCTTTCATACATCCACTTCATATCACCATGATGGTTGTTTACTAGAAACTCATTAAGCTGGTTTTTAAAGTCTAATTTTGAGCTTGCAGATACAACTCCAAAAGTATCAAAACCATTTTCTTTGATTAATTGATCAAGCTTTTGATAATTATTATCTGTTATTAATTGGCTTGCTTTAATTTTTTTTTGAATCCCAGGGGTTGAACTAATATATTGGCTATCTCTTTCGGACATACATGAATAAATTTTAATTTTTCCGTTTCCCAGTTATCTAATATATTTTTGGCATGCAAGCTTAATGTATTTTGATGATGACTAAGAATAATTTGGTAAAGCTCATTTGTCCAATAATCAGAAGAAATTGTATCAAAAATTAAGGTCTCTGGATTTACTCTTAAGTTAAAATTTTGATCTTCATCGTATATAAATGCCATGCCGCCAGTCATTCCAGCTCCAAAATTGTCTCCTGTTTTACCTAATATTACAACAGTACCACCAGTCATATATTCACACCCATTTGAACCACATCCTTCAACTACAGATGTTGCGCCTGAGTTTCTAACAGCAAACCTCTCACCCGCTTCACCGGCCGCATATAATTCACCAGAGGTTGCACCATACAGTACTGTGTTTCCAATGATTGTATTTTCATTACTAATTAAAGAACTATTTTTGTGAGGCCTAATTGAAATTGTAGCACCTGATAATCCTTTTCCAACATAATCGTTTGAGTCGCCAAATAGGTTTATTTTTAATCCTTTTATCCCAAAAGCTCCAAGTGATTGTCCAGCTGATCCTGTGAGATTGATTGTCAAGTGCTCCTTATTAACCTCTGTATTTTTAAATGTTCTATAAATTGCTGATGATAGCCTAGTACCTACCGCTCTATCAGTATTTTTGATTGGATAATTTAATTCTGTTTTTTGTCCAGTCTGTAAAAATTTAGAGGCATCTTGAATAATTTTTTCATCAAGCGTAGAACCAACATCATTAATTACAGAGTGGTTGAAGTACTCAACATCTGGATCTTTCTCAGCTTGAATTAAAAGTGAATTCAAATCTAAATCGTCTAAATGAGTTGATCCTCTTGATATTTGATACAATAAATCTGTTCTTCCAATAACATCATTTAAGCTTTTCACGCCCAGGTCCGCTAAAATTTCCCTAACCTCTTCTGCTATAAAACTAAAAAGATTAACCACTTTTTCTGGGGTGCCTGAAAATCTTGCTCTCAAATCATCATCTTGCGTACAAACACCTACAGGACATGTGTTTGAATGACATTGCCTGACCATAATACATCCCATAGCCACTAAAGATGTTGTGCCAACTCCAAACTCTTCTGCTCCCATCATCGCAGCGATTACTACATCTCGACCGGTCTTAATTCCACCATCCGTTCGTAGTACTACATTCTGACGCAAACCATTTAATGTTAGTACTTGATTTACTTCCGTCAGACCCATTTCCCACGGGATGCCTGCATATTTAATACTTGTTTGTGGGCTTGCTCCAGTGCCCCCATTGTGACCAGAAATTAGAATTACATCAGCTTTTGCCTTAGCAACTCCCGCAGCAATTGTTCCTATTCCAGAAGAAGCAACTAATTTTACACATACCCTTGCATTTGAGTTTACTTGTTTCAAGTCATAAATAAGCTGCGCAAGGTCTTCGATTGAGTAGATATCGTGGTGTGGAGGAGGACTAATTAATGTTACTCCTTGAGTTGAATGTCTTAGTTTAGCAATTTCCGCTGTGACTTTAAAACCTGGTAATTGGCCTCCCTCTCCAGGTTTTGCCCCTTGTGCAATCTTAATTTCAATTTCTTCACAATTGTTAAGATATTCTGTAGTCACCCCAAATCTTGCAGAGGCTACTTGTTTAACTTTTGAATTTGCACTATCTCCGTTCTCAAGTGGGTATGATCGTTCAATCGACTCACCACCTTCACCCGAGCAAGACGCTCCTCCAATTCTATTCATTGCAATTGCAAGTGTTTCATGAGCTTCTTTTGATAAAGCGCCATGGGACATACTTCCTGTTCCAAACCTTTTTCTAATTGATGTAATAGATTCAACTTCAGAAAGATCTAAATCATTCTCTGCTTCCTTAAATTCAAGAAGATCTCTTATGTTGATTGGCGCAAAATTCCCCATGGAGCTAGAATACTTTTTATACATATCATAAGAATCCTCAGCTACTGCCGTTTGAAGAAGGTGTATTAATTTGCCTTCATAAGCGTGTGTTTCTCCTCCACTTCGATATCGGTATATCCCCCCTATAGGAAGTGTTTGAACAGTGTCTGAATAAGCGTAATCATGTAATTCAGTAAGTTTTTTTTGAATTCCAGTAAGACCTATTCCTGACATTCGGCTTTGCACTCCAAGGAAATATTCGTTTACTGTAGAACGACTAAGACCTACTGCTTCAAAATTAAAACCCCCTCGATACGCACTAATGACAGATATACCCAACTTAGACATTACTTTTAGAAGTCCTTGATCGATAGCTTTTTTATATCGATCAACACATTCTTCGTAGGACATGTCGCCAAATAACCCTTTCTGGTACCTCTCATAGATGCAGTCTTGCGCCAAATAAGGATTTACAGTTGTTGCCCCAACGCCAATTAATACAGCGAAGTAATGAGTATCAATACATTCTGAAGATCTGACATGTAACGAAACAAATGATCTTATTCCTTTTCGAGTAAGATCTGTATGAACTGCAGCAGTAATGAGAATTAATGGTAAAGCAATTTTTTCTTCATCAGCATTAATATCTGATAAGATTATGTGAGACTTTCCACTTAGCACTGCAGTTTCAGCCTCTAATTGAATACGCTTAATTTCTTTTTTTAAATCAAATGACTTTTTTTCTACAGTGCAATCAATATTTGTTGTTGTCTGTTGACCACGTGATGAAATTTTTTTAAAAAAACCATTAGTAATAAAAGGACTATCTATTACAAAAACATTCTCTTCATACGGATTTGGACTCAGAATGTCTTGGAGATTTCCAAATCTCGTTTTCAAACTCATTCTACTTTGCTCTCTTAGGCTGTCGATGGGAGGATTTGTTACCTGGCTAAATTTTTGTCTAAAAAAGTGTGACAACGGTCTGTACTTATCCGACAATACCGCTATTGGTGTATCATCGCCCATGCTGCCAGTAGACTCTTTCGCATCCGAAACCATTGGGTGAAGGATGAGTTCGAGTTCTTCCATCGTATACCCTGCAGCAATCATTTTCTTTCTTAATTTAGCTTGATCTGTAACGGTTATTTCTTTTGAAATTTTAACTCGCTTATCTAATCGTATTATTTTTTTGACATACTCTTCATATGGTGCTTCAGATGCCAAACGATCCTTCATTTCATGATCTCTAAATATTTTACCTTCTTTAAGATTAATGCCGATAATTTCACCAGGTCCTAATTTACCTTTTTCAATGATTTTAGATTCATCTACTGTCACCATTCCTGTTTCGGATCCTACATAGATAAGATTATCTCTTGAAATTGAAAATCTCATAGGCCGTAGTCCATTTCTGTCCATGCCTCCAACGATCCAATCTCCATCAACTGCTGCTATTGCTGCAGGACCATCCCAAGGTTCAACAATGGCGTTTGAAAATTCATACATATTTCTATGCTCAATCGGCATAAGTTCGCTTCTTTTTGACCAGGCTTCAGGTATTAAAAGGGTTTTTACAAGAGGGACTGACCTTCCTGCTCTTACATACAACTCAAAAGCTGCGTCTAGTGCTGAAGAGTCTGAAACATTTTTTTCAATAATTGGCTTAACTTGCTCACTGTCATCTCCAAAAATTTCAGTGGTAATTCGTGTTTGGTGATTCCTCATCCAGTTAGTATTTCCTGATATTGTGTTAATTTCACCGTTATGAGCTAACATTCTAAAAGGTTGTGCTAAGCCCCAAGATGGAAAAGTATTTGTCGAGTACCGCTGATGAAATACAGCAAAGGATGAAATAAATTCTTCATCCGCCAAGTCAGGATAGAAAATTGATAGTTGTTCGGCTAAGAAAAGTCCTTTGTAAATAATTGACTCGAAACTCAATGAGCAGACATAGAAACCATTAATTTGCTGTTTAGCTATTCTTTTTTCAAGTCTTCTTCTCACAAGATATAACTCTTTCGCAAAATCAAAGTCTTTATCTCTTTCTATATTATTTACAAACATGACCTGTTCAATCTCAGGGCGAGTAGAGTTTGCTTTTTCCCCAATTACACTATTATTTATAGGAACTTGCCTCCAGCCATAAATATAGTAACCATGATCTAATAATTCTGACTCAATGATAGTTCTACACTTTTCGAGAGCCGCATAATCATTTCTTGGAAGAAACATCATGCCAATCCCAAGAGGTTCATCTCTTTTTTCATGGCCTGTCTTAGCTATCTCATCGTCAAAAAAATTATAAGGTATCTGAGTAAGTATACCTGCTCCATCGCCAGTCTTTCCGTCAGCATCAACAGCACCTCGATGCCATACAGCCTTGAGGGCATCAATCCCCCCTTGGACAACTTCACGTCTTTGTTTGCCATCTGTAGATGCTACAAAACCTACTCCACAAGCGTCGTGTTCATGTCCCTGATAATATAGAAAGGCATCCTCTAAATTTTTTTTATTTTTTAAATATCTTTTTAATTCGTTTGTCATGATGCTTTAGAATTTAGATTTTTTGCATTATTTTTTTCTTCAATATATTCATGAATAGTATTTGCTACATCTCGCCCATCTCTGATTCCCCAAACTACCAGGGAAGCTCCTCTGACGATATCTCCTGCAGCAAATACACCCTCAAGACTGGTCATCATGGTATTAAATCCTACACGAACCGTACCCCATTTAGTGACTGGAAGTTCTTCGACTTCAAACATTTTTGGCAAATTTTCAGGAGAAAAACCCAGAGCAGCGATTACTAAATCGGTCTCTAATTCAAAATCAGAACCTGCTATCTCCTGAGGTATTCTTCTGCCATCGGAGTCTGGTTCACTTAACTTCATTTTTATACAATTTAAGAGGCTACCATTATTATTGCTTTCAATTTTTTTTGGGAGAGATTGCCATAAAAATTCTACTCCTTCTTCCTCCGCATTGTTAACTTCTCTGGCCGAGCCAGGCATATTCTCTTTATCTCTTCGATAAAGACACTTAACTGATTTTGCCTCCTGTCTAATAGCCGTTCTTACGCAATCCATAGCTGTATCCCCTCCACCAATTACAACCACATTCTTACCTTTGGCGTTTAGGAATCCATTATCAAAAGCCTCTACGCTATCTCCCAAGCCTTTTCGGTTTGATGCAGTTAGAAAATCCAAAGCAGGAACTACTTCGGATGTATCTCCTTCCAAAGAAATTTCTCTAGCTTTATAAACTCCTGTTGCGATTAAAACAGCATCATGTTTTTTTTGAAGATCCGAAAATTGAATATCTTTTCCAATTTCAGTATTCAGATGAATCTTAATATCTGAATCCTCAAGATATTTCATTCTCCTTTGAACAATATCTTTTTCAAGTTTAAAATTCGGAATTCCATAAATCAGCAACCCTCCTGCACGGTCATAGCGATCATACACATCAATTTTATAACCTCTTTTTCTTAGTTCCTCGGCGGCGGCAAGACCTGCGGGGCCCGCACCAATGATACCAATGCTATTTTCTTTTTCTAGGTACTCAGGAACTTTGATCGGTTTAATCCATCCCTTTTCGAACGCATTGTCGGTTAGATATTTTTCTACTGATCCAATAGTGACTGAGCCATGACCTGATTGCTCAATAACACAGTTTCCTTCACATAATCGATCTTGCGGGCAAATTCTTCCACATATCTCTGGCATATTATTTGTGCTCGAAGATATTTGGTAAGCCTCTTCAAGTCGGTCCTCAGCCGCAAGCTTAAGCCAATCAGGAATATGATTATGCAAAGGACAATGGACGGTGCAATAAGGTACGCCACATTGTGAACAGCGACTGGACTGTTCTTTAGCAGTATTCTTTATAAAGTTCTCATAGATTTCTCCAAAATCTTTTTTTCTATTTTCTGAGGATCTTTTTTCAGGGTATTCTTGATTTAAATTAGTAAATTTAAGCATAACGTTTTTTATATGTCACAATACATGACATATTTGGATTCCTCTCATTCAGGTAAACTTTTTATAACATTTAAAATATATAATAATAGTCATATAGTATGACACAGTTTAAGTTTTTCTTGCCTAAATGGCGTAAAACAGTATTTTTTTAATTCTTATGGCTTTTTTACCAATACTACTATTAGGAATTATCCAGGGTATTACAGAGTTTTTGCCTATTTCAAGTTCCGGACATTTATTAATTGCCGCTGAAATATTGAATATTCCCGAAAGTCTGATGATGGATGTAAGCCTGCATTTGGGATCTCTTTTGGCTGTCATTATCTATTTTAGAAATGATATTAAAGTATTAGTTTTTCTGCTTTTACCCTTCAGTATCGAATTAAGTAAGGATGAGAAAAATTTAGCTTTTTGTCTCATTTTTGGAACACTGCCTGTTGTGATTGTTGGAGGCTTACTTTTTCTTACAGGTTATGCTGACATTTTAAGGAATATAAAAATTGTTGGACTAGCAACAATAATTTTTGGACTTCTTCTCTATTATTCTGATAGTTACACTAATGCCAACACTAAAGGGATTGAGAGATTATCAATAAAAAGTGCTCTCATCATTGGTCTTTTTCAAATACTAGCAATTATACCTGGGGCAAGTAGAGCGGGAGTTGTGTATTCGGGTTCAAGAATAATTGGATTAAATAGAATTGAAGCAGCAAAGCTTTCTATTTTACTGTCAATTCCAGTTATTTTAATTTCTTCTGCAATACCCATTCTTAAACTCATAGAGTCACCAACAAGTGCTAATATTTCTTCTAGCTTTTTTGGATTTCTGATCTCATTTTTTGTGGCTTATATTTCAATTGACTACTTACTTAAATGGTTGAAGAAAAATACTATGAAACCATTTGTAATTTATCGAATTGTTATTGGAACACTTATCTTAATTTATCTTTAGAAATTAAGAAATATAATTACCTATTATATCTCTTGATGATTTTGCAGTTATCCCTAACGAACTAAGATTGTATGGAGTATCTGATACTATGTTATCTTTCTTTAACATTTTGACTTGATCAAATGTAATCATAGGAGACGGTGATAACTTCATTAATAATGCAGTAACGTTTGCAAAAGATAGAGGCAGAGGCAGAATAATTCTTTTTATTTTTAATGTGTTTAGAATTAATCGATAAATTTCTTTAAGTGTCATGACTTCGGGTCCCCCAAATTCATAAATCTTTCCGGCTGTCTCCTTATCTTCTAAAATTTTAATTAACCCCTCAGCAATATCCTTCACATAGACGCATTGAAACTTGTTATTGCTAAAGAGAGGGACAACTGGAAGAAGCTTTACCAATTTTGATTGCAAAGTAAAAAAACCATCGCCAGGCCCAAAAACAATTGATGGTCTTATTATTGTTGATTGTGAAAAATTATTTAAAATATTTTTTTCACCTAATCCTTTAGAAACTTGATATTTTGCATCACTATTGACATCAGCACCTATGGATGAAAAGTGAATAAAACGTTCAATTTTGTATTCGGAGCATATTTCTGCAATATTTTTTGGGCCAATTGAATGACAATTGTTAAAAGTCTGATCTCCAGAAGTTTCATTAAGTATTCCTACAAAATTAATAACTATATCAGATCCGATTATATGAGGCTCAATTGTTGACTTTAAATAAATATTTCCCTTTATTAAATCTAACTGATCTACTGGACCCATCATTCTAAGATGACCAGCCAGGTGGGTATTTCTACAAATAATTTTCAATTTATGCCCTCGCTTGATCAATTCTGAAATGCAGTATTTCGCTAAAAAACCAGAACCCCCAAGTATTGTAATTCTTTTTTGCTTCATATTTGATAAATATACCTTATGTACTTCTTTGAAATAAGTTAATTTTCATACAATGCAAACAATTTTACATAAAAACGATTTGGCGGATGATATTAAATTTTCAAATCTAATTGCTGCCGATTGTGAAATGATGGGCTTACAACCTGAAAGGGATCCTTTGTGTCTTATTCAATTGTATGATGGTCAAGGTGATTGTCATTTAATTCAATTTGTTGATAAAAAATTTGATGCTCCAAATCTTAAAGAATTACTCAACAGCAATAAGATGTTCATATTTCATTATGCTCGACATGACCTAGCAGCTATAAAGCATGATTTAGACATCATGATTAAAAATGTTTATTGCACAAAAATAAGTTCGAAAATTGCTAGAACATATTCACAAGGCCACGGATATAAAGATTTGTGTAAGGAACTCCTAAGTATAGATATTTCGAAGAAACAACAATCAAGTGACTGGTCTAATCCTGAATTAACTAAAGAACAAATTAATTATGCTGCAACAGACGTAATACACTTGCATGCAATAAAAACAAAACTAGACGAAATTCTCAAAAGACAAAATAGAGAGCAACTAGTTGAGTCTTGCATTAAATTTTTACCTACTAGAGTTGAACTTGATTTAAGAGGTTGGGAAAATGATATTTTTTCTCATTCGAGTTAGTATTATTCATGAGTTTTAATAAAATTAAAAGTTATGGTAAATCAGTAGTAGAAACCGAGATATCTGGTGCGAATAAACTTTTTAAATCAATAAATACGGATTTTGTAAAAGCTGTAAAGAAGCTATCAAAAATTAAAGGTAAAGTAATAATAACAGGTGTTGGAAAATCGGGTCATATTGCAAGCAAGATTTCAAGCACAATGAGTTCAACTGGTACCCCATCCCAATACTGTTCTCCTACAGACATGAGTCATGGTGATTTAGGAATAATTACAAAACGCGATGCTTTAATAATAATATCTAATTCTGGTAAAAGTGAAGAATTTCGATCTTTATTGGAATTTGCAAAAAAAAATAAAGTTCTTGTAATAGGAATTACGTCAAATGCAAAAAGTAGTCTTTTCAAATTGTGCAATATTCCTCTATTGATTCCAGACGCAAAAGAAGCTTGTTCAATTGGGTTAGCGCCAACAACATCGACTACTTTATCATTGATTTTAGGAGATGCAATATGTGTATCTTTAATGAAAGTAAAGAATTTCAAACTTACAGACTATAAGAAGATTCACCCTGGAGGTGCCTTGGGCATAAATATGCTTCAAGTAAAGGATATAATGCACACTGGAAAAAGAATCCCAATTGTGTCAGAAGATGCATCTATGAAATCTGTTATTGTTGAAATGACAAGAAAATCATTTGGTCATGTTGCAGTAAGAAATAAAAATAATAGACTAATTGGTATAATAACTGATGGGGATTTAAGAAGGCAAATAAAAAAAGAACTCTTAGATTTAAGTGTTAGAGAAATTATGTCATCGAAACCAATACTTAGTAATAAAGACGAATTAGTAACTAATACACTGCA
The DNA here is from genome assembly GCA_902584215.1 of uncultured Pelagibacteraceae bacterium. Lineage (GTDB taxonomy): Bacteria > Pseudomonadota > Alphaproteobacteria > Pelagibacterales > AG-422-B15 > CACNXQ01. Next base: position 54,963 of record CACHYW010000001.1, on the reverse strand, counting down.
AAAAATGAACAGTAACAAAATTACATGTTTATTTGTGGTAAATAATTTAAGAGATAAAAAACCAATTGGCATCATTCACATTCATGATTGCGTTCGCTATGTTAACTGAACTAATAAGTAATTATTCTAAATCCATAAATATTCTACCAATTATATTAATCTTATTTCCATTTTGTTTGTTAGCTAATGATGATTTGGAGATAGAAATAGATGGTCCAAAATTTTCCGAAAAAGGGCTCGATAACAGACTTTATGAGATCAAAGCTGAGAGAGGAATTCAAAGAAAGGATGACTTAAAATTATTTAGTGTAGAAGGTAAATTAAGAACCGAGTCAGGTATTTGGATATATTTAAATGCTAAGGAAGGGAACTTCAATCAATTAAAAAATCTAATAGAGCTGAATGGAGAAATTATTTTCTATACTGATGAAGATGATAAATTTCAATCTGATTACGCTTTATTTTCAATAAATGATGATTTAGTCAAATTTAAAAAAAATGTTAAACATAATAAAGGTGACAATATAATAACATCTGATGAATCAATAATACATAATAATTTTAATCATATTATTTATAAGAATAATGTTAGGATGATTTATGACATTGAGTAGTTCATGCTAAAAGATATATTGTTTATTCTTTTATTTTTTTTGTTTTCTACAAATTCTTATACAAAAGAATTAACAATAACTTCAGATAATTTAGAGATTATAAGGACAGAGAATACATCCATCTTTTCTGGCAATGTCTATGTAATTGAAGAAAATTTAGAAATTTGGTCGGAAGAATTAATTGTATATTCAACAAAAGATGAGAAACAAATTAGAGAAATAACTGCTCAGTATGATGTTAAAATTTTAAGACAAGAGCTCTCAATTGAAGGTGAAAGAGCCAAATACGATCCTATAAATAACTTATTGCAAGTTTTCGGGGGGGTCAGGGTGCTTCAAAATGAGAATATTATATTATGTGATGAAATAATACTGGATCTAGAAAACTCATCAAGTATTATGAAAAGTAAAGCATTAAATAGAGTTGAAGCATTGATAATTACAGAAGATATTAATTAAATGAATACAAAACCTAAGTTGGTCTCTACAAATACTGGCCTTGAAATAAACAATTTGAGGAAGTCTCTATCAGGAAAGCAAATTGTTAGAGATATATCTATTAAAGTTAAAAAGGGAAGTGTTATTGGTTTACTCGGTCCTAATGGAGCAGGCAAAAGTACAGCTTTATATTGTATTATGGGGCTTTTAGTTTGCGATAGTGGAGAAATCAAATTAAATAATCGTGACATTACATTACTTCCAATGTGGAAAAGAGCTAGAGCTGGACTAGGATATTTACCTCAACAACCAAGTATCTTTAGAGGTTTAAGTGTAGAAAATAATATAATGGCAATCTTAGAGACCACAAGTCTTAATCTAGATCAAAGAGCAAATAGACTTGAAGAGCTCTTAGCAGAATTTAATTTAACACACTTAAGAAATGCTATGCCTCATCAATTGTCTGGTGGGGAAAGGCGAAAATGTGAATGCGCAAGATTATTAGGTACAAACCCATCTTATGTTTTGTTTGATGAGCCATTTTCTGCACTGGACCCCATTTCTATTAATGATATTAAATCTGAGATTAATAGACTTAAGCAAAAAGGTATATCAGTGATTATTACCGATCATCAGGTTAGAGAAGTACTTGATATAAGTGATTACAGCTATCTTCTTTTCAGTGGTGAAATTATTGCCCATGGAACAAGTGACAAAATACTAGGCAACAAAGAAGCAAGGAAATTCTATTTGGGAGATACATTTAAATTTTGATGGTGGAGCTGACCGGGATCGAACCGGTGACCCTCAACATGCCATGCTGATGCTCTCCCAGCTGAGCTACAGCCCCAATTTAATCTCTATCAATATCTTCTGTTGTTTCGCTGCTATCAATATCGATGTCAACATCGCTTGAAATCACTTGATCATCTACATCTGAATCCTCAAGGCTAATTGTATCCTCATCCAATTCGTCTTCCAATTCTATATCAGTTACTTCGGCTATTGACTCAGTTGCATCACTTCCCACCAAATTACTATCAGTTACTGTATCTACTTCATCAACAAATACTTGTTTAGCTGTTGAAGCTATTATTTCATTTGCCGGCTCTATGTATTCTGTACCGCAATGAGGACAGGTAGCAGGCTTTCGATTTAAGTCATAAAATTTAGCTTCACAATTGTTACAAATAACTTTTTTTCCAAACTCTGGTTTTGGCATATTTGATCTCTTGATAATTAATTGGTTAAAATTTTGGCAATTTAAAAAATATACAGTAATATTTAACACTAACCGTTACTTATTAAATTGACAATATAAAAGTGCTTAAATTAAAAGGTTCAATTAAAATATCAGGAGATAAGTCTATCTCACACAGAGCTTTGATTTTTGCATCACTGTCTACGGGGCGAGTTACAATTTCAAATTTATTAGAGTCTGATGATGTTTTAAGAACTCTTAATATTCTTAAGGAGTTAGGGATTAAAATAATCAAAAAAGAGAACAAATGGATTGTATTTGGTAATGGCACTGGGGGTTATTTTCAACCCTCACAAGTGCTTAACTGTGGAAATAGTGGGACAACTTCACGTTTAATTATGGGGGCAGTTTCTTCAAACCCAATAAGCTGCACCTTTATTGGCGATAAATCATTAAGTAAACGCTCTATGTCAAGACTATCAACATATTTAGAAAGAATGGGAGCAGAAATAACACTCACAAATAAAGACTTTTTGCCATTGTATATAACTGGAAATACAAATTTATTACCAATGGAGCATATCATGCAGAAAGCTTCGGCACAGGTAAAGACTGCCCTAATACTATCTGCACTCAATTTACGAGGCAAGACTAAAATAATTGAAAAGAAAAATACTCGCGATCATACTGAAAGACTGATGAAATACTTAAAAATAAAATATAAAAAAAAAATACTTAATACAAATTCAACATCAATTGAGCTTAATGGTCCATATGAAATAAAGCCAAAAAACATTTCTGTAGCAAGTGATCCATCAAGTGCAGCTTTTTTTATAGTGGGAGCGTTAATTATTCCAAAGTCTAATATTACTCTAAAAAATATAGCGCTAAACAAAACTAGGATTGCTTTTATTGATGTATTAAAAAAAATGGGTGGTAAAATAAGAATAAAAAAAACTAAAACAATTTCGGGAGAAGAAGTAGGAGATATTAAAGTATCATATAGTTTACTTCATGGAGTAAAAATTGAGTCAAAGTATTCTCCATATTTGATAGATGAATATCCAATTCTTTCAATTGCAGCATCTCAAGCTAGAGGATTTACAATTATGGAAGGTTTATCTGAACTTAGACACAAAGAAAGTGATAGAATTAAAAGTATAACCATTAACCTTTCTAAGGTCGGCTTTAATGTAATTCAAAAAAAAGATAATATTAAAATTGAAGGTACAAAAAGAATTGAATTAAAATATCAAAAAAAAATAAAAACATATGGTGACCATAGAATCGCTATGTCTTTTTCAATATTAAATTTACTTTATAAAGATAAATTAATTATTGACGATGAGTCATGTATATCAATAAGCTATCCTGATTTTAAAAAACATTTAAAAAAATTATCTGCTTTTTATTGATGGTGAAAATTATTGCGATAGATGGTCCCGCCTCAGTAGGAAAGACGACACTTGCAAAGAAATTATCAATTAGATACAAATCACCAATTTTATATAGCGGAAAACTGTACAGAGCAATTGCATTAGAAATAATCGAAAGAAAGATCAACCCAAATAGTACAAAAGAAATTTTGGATTGTGTTTCTAATATTGACCTAAATAAATTAAGTTCTAAAGAACTTTATTCTAGTCAAATTGATCATATTTCTTCAAAAATTTCATCAAAAAAACAAATTAGGGACAAGCTTGTTAAGTTCCAGAGAGATTTTCCAAAAAATACTAACAAGAATAGTAAATATTCAATTATTGAGGGAAGAGATATAGGGACAGTTATTTTTCCTGATGCGGATTACAAGATATTCTTATGGGCAGATGCCAAGATAAGGGCAAGAAGAAGATATGAGCAGGTCAAAAAAAATGGGATAAATGCAAGCTATAACTCAATTTTAAGAAAAATTAATGATAGAGATTTAAAGGATTTAACAAGAAAAATAGCTCCGCTTAAGCCAGCCGCAAATTCAGTATTGCTAGATACCAGTTATATTGATATAGAACAGGCTTTTAATGCTTTAAATAAAATAGTTTTAAATACTTAAGTTTATGAATCAAGAGTCAATCAATAATATCAATTCAACTGAGTTTGACTCAATCCTTGCAGAGTCAATAAATAATTCAAAACTTAAAGAGGGAACTATTATAAAAGGCATTATCGCAGAAATCGAAGACGAGGCTGTTATAGTAGATATTGGAGCAAAAGTCGAAGGTAGAATTCCTAAGCGAGAATTTGCATTCAGAAAAGACCAGAAGGAACTGGAAGTTGGTGATCAAATTGACGTTTATTTAGATAAAATTGAGAATCATAATGGAGAATGTATACTCTCTCGCTCCAAAGCTAAGTCAAAGGAAATCTGGGCGGAAATTGAAAAATCATTTGAAGCAGGAGAACTAATTGAAGGCGTTATTACGGGAAAAGTTAAAGGAGGTTTATCTTGTGAAATTGGAGTAACAGCTTTTTTACCAGGAAGCCAGATTGATACAAGACCTGTGCGAGACATTAACCATTTAATTGATGTTCCTCAAAAATTTAAGATATTAAAAATGGATCTTAAAAGAAATAACATAGTTGTTAGTCGAAGAGCTGTATTAGAAGAAATGCATAAAGAAGTTAGAGAAGAGAGGTTCTTGCAACTCAAACTTGAAGATGTTGTAGAAGGAAAAATTAAAGCTATTACTGATTATGGGGCATTTGTAGATTTAGGGGGATATGACTCACTATTACACAGCAGCGATATAACATATAAGAGAATTGGACATCCATCAGAAGTTCTAAAAATTGATCAACAAGTAAAAGTCAAAATTATAAAAGTAGATCCAGAAAAAAATCGCGTGTCAGTTGGAATGAAGCAACTGGAAGATGATCCATGGCTCAAGGTAAAAGAAAATTTTAATGTCAATGATAAGGTTAAAGGAGTTGTAACAAATGTTACCGATTACGGTATTTTTATAGAAATTGAAAACGGAGTCGAGGGCTTATGCCACAAGGATATGCTCACATGGAGCCAAAGACAAAATTCCAAGCCAGGGAACCTTTACGCTAGATCGCAATCTGTTGATTGTCAAATACTAGAAATTGATCATGACAAAAGAAGATTAAGTTTAGGCATTAAACAGTTATCACCTAATCCATGGAAGAAATTCAATGACGCCAATCCGGTTGGTAGCATAATGGAAACAAGTATTACAAATATTAAGGATGGTATAATCTTCTGCAATCTTGATAATGAAATAGATGGAGCAGTATTTGGAAAAGACCTATCATGGGACGCAGATCCTAAAGAAGAGATTAAGAATTATAAGGTCGGTGATATCATTAAAGCTAAAATTATTACAAATGATAACGATAAAGTATCCCTTTCTATAAGAGAAGTTGATGGTAACCCATTTGATGAATTAAAAGATAAGAAGAAAAATGATATAGTAACTTGTAATGTTATAGAAACAGGTGATTTTGGATTAAAGGTTCGAGTTGGTGAAAAGGGTCCTGTTTCAATTATTAAAAGAAATGAATTAGCTTTAAGAAAGTCTGACGCGCGCCCAGAAAGATGGGCTAAGAATGATAAGCTTGATGCATCCATTACAAATATTGATCATTCAAATTACAAAATTAGTTTATCAGTGCGAATGATGGAGGAAACCACAGAACGAGAAGCAATGGAGAAATATGGCTCTAAAGACTCTGGAGCATCTTTAGGTGCTATTCTGGGAAAAGCGCTAGGTCGAGATAAAAAAGAAGAATAAATATTCTTTACATTCAATTATTTACATTAACTCTTAATATCTTATAATTATTGAATGAGCTTAATTAAATCTAAACTTATACAAAATATTACAGAAGCTAATCCTCATTTATTTATTAGAGATGTAGAAAGAATAGTTAATACAATATTTAATGAAATTACTCAATCTTTAGCAGAAGGTAAAAGAGTTGAGCTAAGGGGCTTTGGAGCATTTTCAGTTCAACATAGAAAAGAAAGAACTGGAAGGAACCCAAGAACTGGAGAATCAGTCCAGGTAGAAGAAAAATTTATTCCCCGTTTTAAAACGGGAAAAGAATTAAGACTCAAATTAAATTCAAAGACCAACACCTCTGTTTCACAAGAAGAAGGCGATTAACCTATAATTTTGTTTTGACTAATAATCCTATTTTTTGTGCTATCGATACAAGTGATATTGATAAGGCATTAGCATTAGTAGACCAAATTTCTCCATATGTAGGGGGCATTAAATTAGGCTTAGAATTTTTTACGTCATGTGGTCTTTTAGGAATGGAAAAAATAAAAAAATTTGAGATACCAATTTTTATAGATCTAAAATTATACGATATTCCAAATACAGTAAAACAAGCGCTTATTAATATTTTACAATTTGAACCAAGATATACTACTTTGCACCTTTCAGGAGGCTCAGAAATGATAATTGAGTGTGTAAACGCAAAAAACGAACTTAATAGTATAACTAAATTGATCGGTGTAACTATGCTGACCAGCTTTAATGATAAGCTCATTTCAGAGATTGGTATTGAAAAATCAGTCAATGAGAATGTTAAACAACTAACTCAACTTGCAGTCAATTGTGGTATCGATGGAATTGTTTGTAGTCCTCTGGAAGTTTCAGAAGTAAAAAATACTCATGGAAATAATCTACAGATAATTGCTCCAGGAATTAGAGGTAAAGATAATGCATCAAATGATCAAAAAAGAACACTTTCAGCAAGGGAAGCTATTGAGGCTGGTGCTGATATTTTAGTCATAGGCAGGCCAATAACAGATGCTAGAGATCCTGCAAAAGCAGCTGAAAATATTTATTCAGAAATATCGTGAGTGATATACAAATTAAAATTTGTGGGGTAAAAAACCATGAAATTGCACAGCATGCAATTGATGCTGGGGCAAACTTTATAGGTTTTATTTTATATAAAAAGTCTCACAGAAACATTAATATTAAAAATTGTGAAAAAATTTTATCTGAGATAAAAAATCTAACCATACCTGTAGCAGTTACTGTTAATCCAGATGATAAATTATTAGATGATTTATTGAGGATTGGATTTCAATATATTCAATTGCATGGTCAAGAAACTCATGAAATGGTCCAAAGAATTAAATTAAAGTATGATTTTAAAATCATAAAGGCCATTGGAATTTCATCCTCTGATGACTTAGATGAATTAGTTAAATATGAGCCGTTTGTAGAATATTTCTTATTTGACTCACCTCCTCAAGCTGGCATTCAAGGTGGAACTGGGCATAGATTTGATTGGAAGATAATTGAGAATTTATCGATTAATAAGAACTTTTTTCTGTCAGGGGGACTTAATAATGACAATATAATCTCAGCTATAAACCTTAAAAAGACTAGTTATTTTGACGTTAGTTCTGGTGTTGAGAATTCAGAGGGTATAAAAGATAAGCAATTAATTACTGAGTTTATTGAAAAAGCAAAAAATATTATATGATCGAATTACAAAAGGGCATTCCACTTATTGATCAGCATGATGAAAATGGTTACTGGGGAGGAAAGTTTGGTGGAAATCAGATTGCAGAGAGTTTAAATCACCCTATTGAAGAATTAACTATAGAGTTTGAGAAGCTTAGAAATGACGAAACCTTCATTGCAGAGAGAGATTTCTATTTTAAAAACTTTATAGGAGCTCCTACTCCTTTCATAAAACTAGAAAACCTAACTAAACATCTTGGTGGAGCACAAATTTATTGCAAGCTTGTTTCAAAAGCAACTGGTGGAGCACATAAAGCATATAACGCGGTAGTTCATAGTCTTATCTGTAAGAGATTAGGAAAAACTTATATCGGTGGCGATACAGGTGCGGGCTATGCAGGAAAGATGTTGAGTATGGCTGCTGCCAAATTCAATTTGAAATGTAAAATATTTATGGGCTCTAAAGATATCGAGAGACAATCCATTAATGTATTTTCAATGAGAAGTTATGGTGCAGAAGTTATTCCTGTTGACTCAGGATCTCAGACACTTGTGGATGCTGTTTCAGAATGTATGAGGTGGTGGACTAGTGAAAACGAGCAGGCGCACATGTGCGTAGGTAGTACAGTTGGACCAACAATATTCGTAAAAATCTGCGCATGGTCTACAGCACAAATTTCTCGGGAAATGAAAAAACAGGTGATTGATGAGTTTGGGGATATCCCTAAAGTCATGAAACTGATTAACTGTGTAGGAGGAGGATCCTCTGCAGCTGGGTTTTGGAATGAATGGATAGATCATGATAATGTGGAATTAATTGGAGTAGAAGCTGGTGGACCTGAAGAGTCCTCAATGCATGCGGCCCCTCTTACCAATAATTCTCCTTTAGGTGTGCTTCACGGAGCAACTCAATACGTTATTCAAGATAATCAGGGAGAGATTGAGGAAACGGCGTCTATTAGTGCGGGTTTAGACTATCCAGGCGTTTCACCACTTCACTGTTTTCTCAAAGAGTCTGGTAGAGCAAGATATACCTCTGCTACTGACGAGGAAGCGATTAGTGCTTTTCAGTTGGTAAGTAGAATGGAAGGTTTTGTGAGTCCTTCGCTAGAGCCTTCTCATGCTTTTGCTGAAGCAATAAAAATTGCCCCATCTTTAAGTAAGGACACTATTATTGTAGTTGACTCTTGTGGAGATTCCGCGAAGGACTCTAAAATAATAGCTGAACGTCTAGGATATAAAATATGACTAACTCACCATTATTAAATGCGTTTGATCAGAATAATGCGGCTTTCTTAACTTATACAGTTGGCGGAGACCCAAACAAAGAAACTTCTCTTGAAATCTTTAGAGAAATAGCTCGTTCGGGAGCAGATATTATTGAATGTGGCTTGGGCCATGGAGCAAACATTGGTGATGGTGGCGCAATTCAAGATGGTACATACAGAGCACTTTCTAGTGGTATAAAAACAGATGATGTATTTGATATAATTAAAACTTTAAGAGATGAGTTTGATACGAAAATAATCATAATGACTTATCAAAATAAAATAATGTCATACGGTGAAGAAAGTTTTTTAAGTAAGTGTGCAGAAAGTAAGGTGTCAGGAATTATTTGTGTGGATTGGCCATGGCCTCTTAATCTTAATTTTGCCGCCAAATGTAAAAAAAATAATATAGATTTCATTCAACTACTTTGTCCTACAACAAATGAGGAAAGGCTAAAATTGATTTTGAACGATGCTCACGATGTCGTTTACTATATTTCTATGTTATCTACGACTGGGCAAAAATTAAAAGTGAGTCCAATTGAAATCAAGAACAGATTTAATTTAATTAAGGCAATAGCACCTGAAAAAAAATGTATTATTGGATTCGGTATCACTGAAGAAACAATTGCTGACTTTAAAGACACAGATGCTTGTGTTGTAGGATCTGCTCTTTGCAGGGAAATATCTAAGTCGGTGAATGAAGGACAGAATCCTGCTACCAATATTGGCGCAATGGTTAAAAAACTTACAAATAAACTGAAATCATGAATTGGCTTACCAGAACAATATCAAAAGTTTTTCCACGTAAGAAAAAAAGTTTAGATATTGCTGAGAATTCTTGGATTAAATGTCCTCAGTGCCAAACTATGCTTTATTCGAGTGATCTGGAGTCAACATTATTTGTATGTCCCAATTGCGATGAACATTTACAAATCCATCCCCGTGCTAGGTTTAAAGGTCTGTTTGATGGTGGAGTTTTTGAGGAAATAAAATACCCCTCAGGATTTAGCGACCCATTAAATTTCAAAGCTCTTAAAACTTATAAAGAAAGGTTCAATGAGGCTCGCTCTAAAACAGATATGGACGATTGCTTTTTGATCGGGTTTGGCAAAATGGATAATATGAATGTAACAATTGCTGCTCAGAATTTTCATTTCATGGGGGGCTCCGTTGGGGCTTCCGCTGCAGAGGCTATGATAAAAGCTGCAGAGCATTCAGTAACAAATCATACACCATTAATTGTTTTTACCTGCTCAGGTGGAGCAAGAATGGATGAAAATCAACACTCACTGCAGTCTCTTCCAAAGACAACCATTGCCTGTCAAATGGTTAAGGATGCTAAATTACCTTACATCGTAGTAAATACTAATCCAACAAGTGGCGGGGTAACTGCTTCATTTGGATCCCTTGGATCAATTACATTGGCTGAACCGAATGCGCTAATTTGTTTTGCTGGACCCAGAGTTATATCTAATACTGTTGGTGAAACTCTTCCTGATGGTTTCCAGCGATCTGAATATTTGCTTGATCATGGATTTATAGATCAAGTAGTACACAGAAAAGATTTAAAAGATAAATTATCTCAAATTATTTCGCTGTTATTAAAACGAGTTGCTTAATTGAGTATCTCTAACGTTCAAATCGATAATCTTTTAGAAGAATTATTAAAACTACACCCTAAGAAAATCGATCTTTCTTTAGATCGAATTAAAATACTTTTAAATAAGTTAGGAAATCCACAAAACAAAATTAAAAATATATTGCATATAGCAGGTACTAATGGGAAATATTCTACACTAAGATTTATTCAAGAAATACTTAGATACAACAATAAGTCTACCAATACCTACATATCTCCTCATCTGGTCAGATTTAATGAACGTTTTGAATTAAATGATAAACAAATAACAAATGATGACTTATTTAATCTTTTAAACAAAATTAAAAACATAAATGAAGGTTCAGAAATAACATTTTTTGAAAGTACTTCTGGAGCATTTTTTGAAGCTGCATCAAGATCACATACTGACTATACTCTGCTAGAGGTAGGGCTTGGCGGAAGACTTGATAGCAGTAACGTAATAGACCCATTAATCTCAATAATTTCCTCAATATCTTACGATCACCAGGATTTTCTGGGGAGTAGTATTGAGAAAATTGCATTTGAAAAATCTTGTATTATTAAACCTAAGACTCCAGCAATTATTGGGTATCAACCCTACCCAGAAGCAAAAGAAATGTTAATAAATCAAGCAGAGCATAATGAGGCTCCTGTTTTTGTTCATGGAATACACTGGAATATAACGGAACATAATGACTCTCTCATTTATGAAGACGATACGAGTACAATAGAATTTTCTAATTTTGATGATCAAAATGAATTTCAAAAGAAAAATGTTGGACTTGCAATTGCTGCAATATTTCAATTACCAAACATAGAAGTAAGAGAATTCTTAAAAGATCAAAAACATAAATCAATTTATTTCCCTGGCCGAATGCAAAAAATAGAGGATGGTAAGTTATGTTCAAAAATGAAACCATCAAATGAACTTTACTTAGATGGATCACATAATGTTGATGCTGCATTTAATTTGAATAAGACACTCAAGAATTTACCAGAAAAAAAGTTATGCATCATTATTGGAATGATTAATACAAAAGATCCTGCAGCCTATATCAGACAATTTAGCAATTTCTTCTCGATTACAACAATAACAATTCCAAGCGAGGAGAATGCAATCCCAGCAGATGAACTCAAAAATAAACTTAAAGATCAATGTGCCAAAATTGCAGTTTCAAGTTCAATTTCTGAAGCAGTAAAAAGTGTTAATGAAGCAAATGAGAATACGCGCATATTAATTTGCGGCTCTCTATATCTTGCTGGAAAAGTTTTAGAAGCTAATTAGGCGATTGAGTCTTCAATCCACTCAACAATAGCTGTCTTTGATACAGCTCCAACTTTAGTTGCTGCAGCTTCACCATTTTTAAATACAAGCATTGTTGGGATCCCTCTTACACCGTATTTAGTTGGCGTTTCTGGATTCTCATCAATGTTAACTTTAGCAACAGTAATCTTATCAGCCATTTCATCTGAGATTTCTTCTAAAGATGGACCAATCATTTTACAAGGACCACACCAAGGCGCCCAAAAATCGAGAACAACTGGTTTATCAGATTTTAAAACTTCTTCCTCAAAAGTTGCGTCTGTAATGTTTTTCGTAGCCATAGTGATTCCTTTCTTGAATTGGATTTAATGTAAGTACGGAGAGGCCTAAAGTCAAGGTTAAAGGCCGCTAAAAACATTATTAAACTATTGAATTTACTTAATTTTTTTTATTTTTGTAACTTCATTTTCTTCAAAGTCAGGAATTTCCTTGTCTGGTTTCAAGCCGCCTAATTTGAGCATTTTCTTAACTCTAAAAACCAAGCTCCCTTTTCCATCCCTCAATCTTGATTTGGCTGTTTCAATTGAACCCATAGATTTATTAAGTTCATGCCCAGCATTTTCGAAGGCAGAATAAACTTTTTCAACTTGCGCATAAATTTCTAATGCAGTGCTTGCAATAGAATCAGCATTTCTGTTTCTCTCATTAATCGACCACATATTATCAATTATTTTCAGTACAGAGATCAATGTTGAAGGGCTTGCTAAAATAATTTTAAATTTATTAGCTTCAAGAATTACCTCTTCAACTTTATCCAACATTGAGTCAAAAGCACTTTCGTAAGGCATGAACATTACCACAGCATCAAGTGTTTTGATCTCATAAATTTTTTGATAATTTGCCTCACTTAGCTTCTTAATATGTGTTCGTATTGATTGAATATGTCTTTTGTGTGCATCAATCTTAGTAGTTTCATCATCTGCATTACAATAATCTTGCCATGCACTCAGTGATATTTTTGAGTCAATAACTAAATCTCTATCATCAGGTAAATGTAAAATAATATCTGGATATTTTTTTTTGAACTCTCCATCAATTTCATCATCGTATTTCTTCTGTACTTCAAAATCTTTGCCTTCTCTAAAACCTGACTGCTGTAAAATATTCAATAATAAAATCTCTCCTGCAATTCCTTGCTTCTTTGAACCTCCCGTAAATGCTGCTGTAAGCTTGTTAATTAAATCATAGCGCTCTTCATCTTTTCCTTCTTTTAGAGAAATTTGATTACTGAGGTCTTTAACCATTTCTTTTACATCAGATAGACTTTTATCATTGTCATCATCTGATTTTTTCCGTTGCAATAAAAAATAAGTAATTGCTGCACCAATGATTAGGCCAAAACAAAATAGAACAAGACCTGTTAAATTATCCATCTAACTTTTCCCTATGATATGTATCCAGTTCTTGAATATACGTATCAATTTCTTCCAAACGATCCATATCAATTTCATCTTCACTTTCTCTTAGATCATCAATTTCACTCATCGCTCCTGGAATTGTATTCCATGAACATTTGTCCATTGAGAGTACTTTCTCAGCTATTATTTTATCGCGATTCTTAACTTCTTGTTCTGGTAAAAACTCAGGTTTTTCATTGTAAATTACTCTTTTTGCAAATTCCTTTGAGCGATTGTCAGTTATTTTTTGGGCAATTTCATACTTCTTATCCCACTCAGCGGCATGAAAATCAGACATCAAATAATTGTCTTTTGAACTAGGAAAACCATTATAAATTTGCTCTTCAACAGGTTTTTCAGTTTGGTCCTGGGTAAGTTCTCTATCTTCACCTTTGTCTAAAAGAAGGTTAGTAAATTTTTCTATAAAATTTTTGTTACCTCTTATTTTTTTCATACGCTCATTTACGATTTCGGGCGAAAGATCTTTATAATCTTCTGACCTAAAGAGATAATCTTCATCTAATAAAATCGGCTGTTCGTTTGCTTTGATCATATGAAAACACTTATTCTTACCCTTAAACATTTTCTTAAGCTCTGCCCTATCTAAATCAAAAACATAATCTGGGTCGATTGACAAATCAAAACAGTAAACATGATTTTCATATGAAGGGTCCTTGGTAATGTAAGCAAGGCCGTGCGTATATTCTTTTCCTCTAAAGAACCTACTCGCACAAAATACTTTTTCTTGATCAACATATTTATAGAGGTCTTTTTTTGATGCAGTTTTTAATGAGCTTTCCCATACATCGTTGCATCGGTCTTTTATAAGCTTACAAACACCCAATGTTGCTTCAACATCTGATAGAGCGTCATGGGCCTTTGAATGTTCTATGCCATTAGCTGCAGCAAACTTTTCTAATCTAAAAGTAATTTTACCAGTATTATCATCAAGCGGTCTCACAAAAGCGTTTGGATAAACTGCTGCTGCAGAATGAAGTAGTTTCATTGCGTCTCCTCTTTTATTGCCATTCGTATTTGTGATGTAAGGTGGTAGAGCTGATTGGTAAAGAGATTGCCTTAGGTGCATGTCATCAAATGAAATTGAATTGTATCCTATGAAAAGGCACTCACCCCAAGATAATAATTTACTTTGTATTTGAGCAATTAAACTAAAGTTTGAATTTTCATGATTCTTTAACTGGTCAATGGAAACACCGTTAACTAACAAAGCCTTTGCTGAAGGAACGGGATATTCCCTCTTCATTCGACCTCTTAAATCAAATTGGTCAATAATATTAAAGTCTTCATCCGTGCATATAGCAGCTGCCTGAACAATGGATCCATAAGCTGCGTTCAATGTTGATGTCTCTAAATCCCAAAAAATATATTTCATTTATTTATTCTTTTTTTCTAAGCACCTGAAATCTGCTTCAGGCATTTTTCCTTCAAAGTTAATGTGACAAATATTTAATTGATGCCTTTGACACCAAATTTGAAGCCCTCGATCAGTAAAACCTACATCGATTCTTGAATAATCTTGAATAGATTTTGCATCTGTTAGGCCTCGAGTTAATTCATCTGAGCATTTAACACAAACTATTGGTTCTTTTATTTGATTGAATAAATAATCAAGTTTTGAGATATCTTGTTCAAGTTTACTAGACATAATAAAAGTACTTATCTGATCTTAAATGGGTCTTCTGTTACTCTTGCAGTTGAGTTCCAGATAGTTTTTCTTAATTGCATATCTCTTATTGCTTCAGCTCCGCTCTCTCGTCCATAACCACTATTTTTTCTACCACCAAAACTTGCAGCGTATGAAATAAACCTATAACAATTTGTAAAACAAATACCAGCTTCAATCTTTTTGCTTACTCTCTCACATATTTCTTTATTTTCACTGAATACGCCTGATGAAAGGCCATAACGATTGTCGTTTGCTAAATTTATGGCCTCTTCTTCAGAGCTAAATCTGATCACAGATAGAACTGGCCCAAAAAGTTCTGTATTTGCTGTATTGATTGATTTGTCTGGACACTCAATAATTGTTGGTGGGAAATAACAATTATTTTGCCGCTTACCACCACATAATATTTTAGCTCCTTGTTTAATAGATAACTCAATGTTTTTTTCGATGAACTCTACTTGTTTGAGATTATTTAACGGTCCCATTTGAGTTTCTGCCTCAAGCGGTGAACCCAATTTAATACTCTCAGCTCTATTTTTTAATTGATGAAGAAATTCATCATAAATTTTATCTTGCAGAATCAATACTGATCCAGCAATGCAACTGCAGCCATTTCCAGAAAAGATAGCGGTCGTAATATTATTTAATGCATTCTCTACATCAGCGTCTGCAAATACAATAACTGGTGATTTCCCTCCAAGTTCAAGGGTTAA
This sequence comes from uncultured Pelagibacteraceae bacterium, assembly GCA_902584215.1. GTDB lineage: Bacteria > Pseudomonadota > Alphaproteobacteria > Pelagibacterales > AG-422-B15 > CACNXQ01. The sequence continues at coordinate 39,247 of CACHYW010000001.1, read as the reverse complement.
CTGTGCAAAATTTTCAGCTGTATTTCTTATTACATGAGATCCTGTTTCGGTTCCACCAGTAAAGAGCACTTTACCTATATCTTTATGGGATGTTAAATTTTTCCCAACTTCTGCTGCTCCGCTCACTAGATTTATAACACCTTTTGGCAATCCTACTTGTTCTGTTAATTTTGCAAATTCAGCTAACGGTGCTGGAGCAAGTTCCGAGGATTTTATCACCACTGTATTCCCTGCAGCCAGTGCAGGTGCAACTTTAGTCGCTGTTAAAAACATTTGTGAATTCCATGGAATGATACATGCGATAACACCAATTGGTTCACTAACTTCAATAACTTCCATATCAGGCTTATCTATGTCAGAAATAATTTTTGTATTTTCCATTTTCTCAGCGAGCTCTGCATAATAGTAAAAATAATCTTTCATATATTCAGCTTGAAATTTTGTTTCTTTCAAGAGTTTACCACTATCGATAGTTTCTATTTTTCCAATATGCTCAGCGTTGTTCTTAAGCTGATCCCCTATTGCCCTAAGATATTGAGATCTTATTTTTACATCGCTTGCTGACCATGACTTAAATGCATTTTTCGCGGCTGCAACTGCATTATTAACATCATTGACTGTTGCATCTGGAAATGAAGACCAAGGTTTATTATTCTCGGGATTAGTGCTTTCGAATCTTTGATTGTTTTCTGCTTCAGTCCATTGGCCATCTATGAACATTTGATAATTTTGAATATTATTAGTTGTCATTTAAAAATTTTCCAAATACTTGATTAACCTTGTCTGCGCACTCCATGCCACACATATGTTTTCCATTAGGAATGATGTCTACTTTACTATCTTTAACTATTTCCCCAATCTTTTTCGACATTTCAGGCGTAGATCCTTCCTCATTCTCTCCAGTTACAATTAATGTAGGAGCTGAAATTTGATTAAACAAAATCATATTGTCTTGGAAATGAGAGAATAATTTATATGATTTTAAGAACTCTTGATGATCATTGTTTTCTAATATTGTTGATACCAATTGGCTCTCATTAGGATTTTTTTTAAGATAATCCTCATTAAACCATCTGCTCAATTGTTTAGGAATATCAAAATATTCTTTTGAAACATTTTCATACCTTTTGATAGCTTCTTGCTGTTGTTCGGCACTTCGACCATATATGGTCCCAAATAAAATTAATTTATTGATCTTATTTGATCTCGTTGAAGCATAGTGAGCAGCGATTAACCCGCCTAAGGAAAAACCTATTAAATGGCATGAAGGATATTTTAAGTATTGCATGAGGCCATCAATTTGATTGGAAAATTTATCGAAGGTAATGACATCAGCACTCGTGGTTCTTCCATGACCATATAAGTCGTATACAATTGTTGAATGATTTTTAAAAAAATCCCTTTGGGGTTTCCATATTTCTAAACTTAAACCAACCCCATGAATAAATACTATGGGAGTAGTGCCAGCAACTTCATTAAATTGATAATATGTACCTTGATCGTCAAGTCCTTCGCGAAAAGACATGAATATTATTTCAGTCCCATTTCCTTTTCATCTTCATAACGGTTTCCGATACGATGATGAGCTTGAGGAGTAGTACTTGCGCCAATTGCTATAACTAATTCAGCAGGACCAGGAGCATCATGAATGGTAAACTCATGAGTTAAATAAAATTGTCTCAAACCGGGATCTGTTTTGTGCATCATAGGAATTGATATTTTTGAAGCTGCAAGTCCACGTACATTGGTAAATGAAAGATAGGATGTTCCTCCAACAGCATCACGAAATTTATTGCCAAAATGTAACGTATGAATCAGTGCGCTTGCATGTTGTATGCTTCCACGCATCCCGGTCATACTCGCCTTACCGTAGGCTAAGACTTTTTCTGGAGAGCCAATTTCATCTAATAGCTCACCAACTAAAAAATCACCAAGCTTTGGGGCTATTTCTAAAATTGTAGGCTTTAAGTCTTCTACATACCCTTGGTCAACCCATGGGTTTGTAATTACTGCTGCGACAGATACTAAAACTACAGGTTCATCACATTTTTTAAAATCTTCAACATAGGTTGTATCAACAAACTTACACATCTTCCTGATTTCAAGTGTCATAATATGATCCTACTGTTTTACTCTATGTTTAAATGAGTCCTGCCTGAATGAATATAGTGCATCAGGGGAACATTGAACATCGATTACTGTTGGGCAGTCAGCCTCAATTCCAGCTTTAATCGCATCTCCAATTTCTCCAGCTTTTTCAACCTTTATGCCCTTACATCCATACAATTCAGCAACTTTATCAAACTCAGGAGTTGTGATATGAGCACCAATAAAACGTCCCTCAAAAAAATCTTTTTGGTAGGCCGCTTCAGCGCCCCACGTGCCATTATTCATAACACATACAACAGTATTAATATTATTTTCGATTGCAGTTGAAAGCTCTGGGATAACCATGGACATGCCACCATCTCCATGAAAAGAAACTACTGGTCTTTCAGGGGCTGCAAGTTTTATTCCTAGTCCAGCAGGATAAGAGAATCCTACCAGCCCAAAATCAAGTGGTGAAAATAAACTCTTTGGTTGATGATATTGAAGTGCATCAGTTAACTGGAGACACATTGTGCCCGCATCCAAAGTTACGACACAATCCTCCGGCAAGGCTCTCCTTAATTCTTTAAATAATCCTGAAGGTGAAATTGGTACACTTTTAGTATCAGCGTCAGCATCTCTTTTATCAAAATAATTTTTTCTATTGTCTTTGAATTGATCTGACCAATCTTGTACTTCTTTTTTCGACTTATGGGTTTCAAGCATTTTACAAAGCTCATCGGTTACAGTTTTAGCATCTGCATGTATGCCTACTTCGACAGGAAAATATCGGCCTATCGAATTCAGATCTATTTCACATTGTATAATTGAAGCTTTTTCATTTAGGTTCTCGTAAGAATAGAACGTTGTATTAAAACCTAATCGACTTCCTAAAACTAGAATCACATCCGCCTCTCTTAAAAGTTTTGTTCCTAACCCTGATCCACGAGGGCCGGCTGATCCCGCATTTAACGGATGACTATATGGAATTGCATCACCATGTCCTGGAGAAGTGGTACATGGGGCATTGAGAAGTTCAGCTAACTTTAAAACACTATCTGCTGCACTTGTTCCGTAATTCTTAACTCCTGCCCCAACTAGAATTACAGGTTTATGTGCTTCACTTAAAAGCTTTACAGCTTTTTTTAAATTTTCCTCATCAGCAGCTAAAGTTGATATGGATTTAAATTTCGTAGGCTGATTAAATTCAGCTGATTTACCTAAAACATCTCTAGGCATATCTAAATGAACAGGGCCGCACCGTGGTGTCAGTGCTGTTTGCATCGCTTCATTTAAAACTTCTGGTATTGACTCAACCTCTTTTACTTCAAAAACTTTTTTTGAAACCGCTTGCATCAAACTGACTTGATCTATTTCCTGAAAAGCATCCTTACCTTTGTGATCTGATGCAATTGCACCAGCTAGGTTAACAACTGGCGAAAAAGCAGCCTTTGCCTGAGCCATCGCAGTCACTGTGTTGCTTACTCCCGGACCTGCTTGGCCACTCAGAAATACCCCATTTTTCCCAGTATACCTGGCATAGGCATCCATCATGATCATCCCATTGCTCTCATGTCTGCATCCTATATATCTGATTTTTTCAGCGTTATTGTAAAGGCCATCCAAGATCTCAAGTGTTGATGAGCCAATCAGCCCCGTAACCACCTCAACTTCATTTACCAATAAAGTTTCAACAACGGCTTCGCCGCCAATCATTTTTTTTGAAGACACTAAGAAACTTTCTTAATTAAATTATCATCACTGAATTGAGGAGCCACTTTTTCATTAAATAATTTTAATGATTTCATCGCTGCATTGTGAGGCATTCCAGGAGGATTTGACCATATTGCCAACTGCTGGAGATTTAATTCTGACTTTAATTCGTGAATTTTATCGATTACAAATTCAGCTGTACCTACTAATTGGTTTCTCGGATGGATCCAATCGTATGTTAAAAGATCAATTGGATTATCTGTTTTTGGTAATTCCTCACCAGGGTTTGCAAAGATGCCTACTCCTCTACCACCGCCACAAACAGATACTAAATATCTTAAAAAATGCTCACCCGCTAATTCTTTAGCTTCTTCCATTGTATCGGCAATAAAGCAATCACGAACCAATGCAATTCCCTCGCCCATAGGAACATCTCTCTTTTCAACCTCAGATTTAGTATTTGCATAAATCTCAAAGCGTGACTTCAAGGAAGCAATTGTTGGTAGCCACATCAAGCAATTAAGACCATTCTTTGCAGCAAACTCAATTGAACTAGGACTATCAACTACTTGCCATAAAGGAAGATTTTTTTGAAACGGTTTAGGAACTATACTAATTTTCTTTAAGACATTTGTTTCTGGATCAACAACATCTGATGTTTCATTCAACAGTGGATTTGAATATTTAAATTCTGGAGCTGGGTACTCATAGAATTCACCTTTATGTGAAAAGTATTCTTGCGTCCAAGCCTTCTTTAATATGTCTAGCGTTTCAACAAACAATCTAAAGTTTTTTGGCTGATCTTTTAAATCGGCCTCAATGTTCATGTGGATAGCTTCTTTTCCAAATACACCTCGACCGAGACCAACATCCAACCTGCCTGATGACAAGTTATCTAAAAGCGCAACATCTTCTGCTAATCTAAGAGGATTCCAAAAGGTTGCGATAGCTGCGGCTAGTCCGATGCGAATGTTTTTTGTGCGGGCTGCAAGATCTGAGCCCAGTAAAATTGGATTGGGTATGCACTCCATTGTCCAATTGTTTGTCGTTTGTAGGTGATGTTCACTCAACCATACTTGTCTAAAATTACTATTTTGATCTAAATAATCTGTAATCTCCCTGACTTCATCAAGAATTTCAGTATATGGACGCTTATGCCAGTTTGTAGCGTTTAGGAATTTAGAAAAAATCATTAGCTTCCCCTTTTATTAAATTAACAATAAAAAGTCGACCGATCCCGCTTCCTTTAATGGTGAGTTATGTATCGCTTCAGGTAAGGATTATATCAGAAAATAAGCGTTTTTTCAAACCACTCAATTGATGATTTCATTAGGATAAATGCCAAAAACTTTATTTTTTGGAATATAGAATTTACTTTTTTTACCCTCTTCCTCTAAATAAACCTCAAACAAGATAAAAGCTGAATCAGCTTTGAGTATCATGCCATGTACATTTTTTTCAACTTTAGCCACGACCTTCTTTTCTATTGGATTATTGTAACCCAATACAGCTTCTTTCGTAATTGCTGCTCTCTTAGGTGATAGAATTGGTCTGAAAAGAAAACATAAGTCATCAGTTAGAGGATCTCTAGCCTGAACCCAGAGATCATCAATATTCCTAACGACTTCCCATGGAAAATATTTTTTTACATATTGATATTTTATAGAACCCATAGCTTTTCCATCTTCATCTGTGATATAAGATGCCCGGCAATTAATTGTATTTTTTGAAGTTACCCATCGAGGTGTTGGCAGATCATTTGCTGATACATTGGGTAGCCACAGAATAAAGAGAGAAAGTATTAAAAATATTTTTATCATTTCACAGAAACTCTATGGGTAAAGTCTGGTCTTTATCCATGCATCATTTGATTGCGTGAAAACAATCCTATCATGCAGTCGAGTTTTATAATCATCTCTGCTTTTCCATACTTCTACTCTTGAAGGCATAATGATTATTCCTCCCCAGTGATCGGGTCTTTTTATTTCTTTTCCTTCATGTGCATCTGCAAACTCTTGAAATTCTTTATCCAATACTTCACGACTATCAACATCATAAGATTGTTTTGAAATGCTTGCTGATATTTGAGCATTACGATCACGTGAAGAAAAATACTCATCAGACAAGCTTGAGTTTATTTTTTCGACTTTTCCTTGAACTCTAATTGAAGCTCCTTGTGCACGGCTGTACCATGTTAGATGTCCCTCTGAATTATGAAAAAGTTCTTTTCCCTTTTGTGACTCATAATTCGTATAAAAAATGAAACCTTCTTGGCTGACATCTTTAATAAGTATAACTCTAGCATTAGGCTTGCCATCACTACTCACGGATGACACCAGTGCAGCGTTGGGGTCCAAGTCAACCAGCTCTTTCTCTTTGTCATAAAAATGATTCCAAGCCTCTATCCACTGATTAAAAGATGAAATATCGATGTTCATAGGGATTATTTATAATGAATTTGCCAAAATATTGAATTAAAATAATTAATTTAAACAAGAGTCCTAAAATGTTTCAGGTTTTAAAAAAAATATGGTTCTTACAATGGAGATTTATCAGAATCTTCTTATCAACTGGTACTTATCCGCCATTGATAAGGAATAGAAAAAGAAATAGTTGGGGTAAGAAAAAATAAATATTATTCGTCTTTGTCTTGGCTTTTGATAACCACTTCAGTAACTCTCTGCATTTGGCTTTCAATACGCACTGAATGGTCCTTAAAATCCTGACGGATTAAATATACAAGATAGATTAAGATACAAACCGCTATAAATGTCAAAAATTCCATAACTAAGTATATCCCGTGGTCATTTAATTTAAACTGATAAAAAAATTTAAATTATGCCTATTTTTCACCTCTTATTTTTAGAACTTGTTCATAAGCATCATTAATACGTTGAAAATTTTCTTTAGCTTTAGTTATTAAACTCTTATCAGTAATACCCTTAGCCCTAACAATATCAGGGTGATTTTTTCTAGCCAAGTTTCGATAGATCTTTTTAATCTCTGATGTTGATTGTGATTTATTAACTCCCAATACTTTGTAGGGGTCTTCCTTTACAAACTCAGGTCTTGAATTTCTTAATCTGTTAAAAGTTGCTTGATCAATTCCAAATATTTGACTTACTTTTTTTATATATTTTAGTTCGGGATTAGATAAATCATGATCGGCATAGCCAATTTCAAAGAGTCCTATGATTACTTGCTCTAACATTTGAGGTGATCGGCTAAAAGTGTCCCTTAATTGCTGTGCATATGGTTCAAATCCGGCACTTGTTTGCGAAGCTTCCTTCCAGATAGCGCCAACTTGTTTCATGTTTTCTTGAGGGATTTTAAAAATCTTTTTAAATTTTCTTATTTCGTCATCTGTTACTCTCCCATCTGCTTTAGCTAACTTTGCACACAATACAACTAAGCCGAGAGCATATACACCTTGCTGCGTATTAAAATTTGCACCAGGATTTCTAAAGTTATTTTTCTTCCCAAGAAAATATGCACCAGCTGTAAAAGCCAATGCTCCGAGAGGACCTGCAATCATGTTGCCAAGAGAAGCAGCGAGTAAATATTTCCAAACGTTCATAATTTTTATGCTAGTCTAATTCTTAATATTTGTAATCGCAATCTTAGATCGTTTTATATATGGAAAATAATATAAAAGTTGGTGCTTTTTTTATGCTCGTCAGTGTGACTGGCTTTGCATTAATGGATTTGGCAGTAAAATGGACTACAGAAGATTACAGTGTTGGTTACGTTGTATTTTGGCGAATGATAGGAGGCTTAATACCTCTTGTATTTACAATACCTCGTGATCGATGGGCACATCTATTAACAACTTCAAAGCCTGGACTTCATTTCATTAGAAGTTTAGCTGGAACAATTGCTTTATTTTGTGTCTACGCAAGCTTACATTTCTTACCTCTAGCAACAACAGTATCGCTTACGTTCGCATCGCCTATTTTTAGTACATTATTATCAATTTTCATTCTTGGAGAAATAGTTGGAAGCAGGAGATGGACTGCAATTGCAATTGGGTTCATTGGAGTTTTAGTAATAGTTAATCCAACATCATCTGGATTTAACTTTTATATGATATTACCAATTTTATTTTGTATATTTTTTTCAATAGTTGCAATTTCGATACGCAAGTTAAGTGAAACAGAGCCTACATACTTAATAGCTTTATACTTTACAATTTTCGGAATAATTGCTTCTCTATTTACAATCCCTTTTGGTGGCTGGTATTGGTGGCCTGTGTCTTTATTTGATTTTGGTATGTTGGCATTAGTTGGGATTAGTGGAGGTATTGGAAACCTAGCTTTAACTCAAGCATACAAGAATGCTGAAGTATCAATTGTTACACCTTTAAAGTATTTGAGTTTGATTTATGGAATAATCTTTGGCTATTTTATTTGGAATGAAATTCCTGCGTGGAATACATATATTGGTGCATTTTTCATTATTGTTTCGTCACTAACTATTCTGAGAAGAGAAAAAATACTCAAAAAAGAAATTGTACCTGATAAATATGTAATTAGACGTTAGTCGTTAGACCAGTTTGGATCTCTTTTTTCAAGAAAAGAAGATATTCCCTCGTTGCCATCATTGAGTGTTAAATTCCTTACCATCTCTGCACTCGTAAAGTCATAAGCGTCAGTTAATGGCATTTCACTTTGACGGTAGAAACTTTTCTTTCCCATAGCAATAACGGCAGCTGATTTATTACAAATATCATTGCATGACTTTTCAACTATTTTTTCTAAATCTGCACTATCAACCGCAGCATTGATCAATCCAATTTGTACAGCCCTTTCAGACGAAATCGGTTCTCCACTTAACAACATTTCCATCATTGGTTTTCTGCCGATTGTCCTTGAGACAGCAACTTGAGGTGTATGACAAAATAATCCAATATTTACGCCTGGAGTTGCGTATTTTGAGTCTAATGAACCATAAGCTAAATCACATGAGGCGACTAATTGGGCACCAGCTGCAGTTGCAATACCTCTGACCTGCGCAATGACTGGCTTACTTAAAGCCTGAATTTGTTTCATCATTGAGGAACACGTTGAAAATAATTCAACTTGAGATTTAGTATCATTATTATCAAGAAAGCCTTTTACCTCTTTTAAATTATGTCCTGAGGAAAATATTTTATCACTTTCAGATTTTATAATTACAACTCGAATAGAGTCATCATGATCAATATTTGTTAGTTGATTTTGAATTTCTCCCATCATAGGCATACTTAGACTATTTGCTGGAAGATCATTCAAACTTAAAGTAGTAACTGAGTTTTTATCACTTCTGATGAGAATATTCGTCATTATTTAAACCTTATGTTTACTCTTCGGTTTCTTTTACCTTTATTTTCAATTTTTCCAATCTCTAATCCTTCAATCTCACCCGTTGATTTCACATGAGTGCCTCCACACGCCTGTATGTCTAAAATTTTATCTTCACCAATTTGAACAATTTGTACTTTGTTATCAATTATGGGAGGGCTAACAGCAGCGCCTTTTGCTAAATGGGGATTATCTCTAAATTCATCTCCAGAAATTTGTTTTGTGAATACAGGAAAATTATTTTTGATAATTTCATCAATCTGTTGATTCATTGCCTCTTTATCAAGCAAACTCGGGTCGACATCAAAATCGACTCTACTTTTTTGCGCACCAACTGAAGCACCTGTAATTAAAGCATCAATCAAACTACACAGAATGTGACATGAGGTATGCATTCTCATATGACTTTGTCTCAATTCCCAATCAATCTTGATCTCACATTCTTTACCAACGATGCTCTGATCAATATCACCTTCGACTAAATGAATAATATCATTTGGAGAATTACCTTTCTGAGTGTCAATAACTTTGTAAGTTTGATCTCCTAGGATGATTTCTCCTTGATCACCCGGCTGTCCACCTGACTCAGCGTAGAAAATTGTTCGATTCAATTGAATAGAGTTTTGATCGACGTTTGTAACAACTGCTTCAGACTGAGTGAGGTAAGCATCATTGTTAAAAAGTAATTCAGTCATGATTATAGATAGAGATCATATTCCTCTCGAGGAACAAAACTTGACTCGACATGATCAATTTCACCTTGTTTTGCAGCAGTGTAAAGATCAAGATATTCTTTCCCAAGATATTTTTTTAATAGTTTGGAAGATTGGAAACGCGCTAACGCTTGGTCCATATTTTTTGGCATATCAATATCAGCTTCTTTATCCGCTCCTTCGTTATTATCAAAATCAACTTGGTTTGACGGAGTTAATTCATTAGCTAAACCATTATGCAACCCTGCTAATAAGCATGCTAGGACTAGATAAGGATTGGCGTCTGATGAAGCAACGCGATGCTCAATTCTTTTTGCGTCATCTGATCCAGCTGGTATTCTTAATGAAACGTCTCTTCGATTCCAGGACCAACTTGTATTAACGGGAACAAAATTTCTTGTTTCTATTCTTCTGTAACCATTTCGATTTGGAATAAAGATTGGAAAACTATCATAAAACATTGATTGAAAACCAGCTATAGCACTTTTTAATTTTTTATTTCCGTAACGATTGGGAGTAGCAAAAATATTTTTTTCATTTTCATCATAAACGGAGAGATGAAGATGCATTCCATTACCCGTTTGATCTAAAAAGGGTTTCGCCATAAATGTTGCTTCATAGCCGTGCCTTGCACTTGTCTCTTTAATAATTCGTCTTAATAAAGCAGCATCATCTGCGGCTTTCAGAAGATCTCCTGTGTGCTTTAGATTAATTTCATACTGTCCCGCAGCAAATTCACTAGAAGCCGTAGTCGCTGGTATATTTTGCATCTCACAATTCTTGTTAATATCATCAAATAACTTACCGAAGAGATCAAGGTCTGGTATACCATAAACATGTGTTTTATTAGCACCTTCAGCAGGTATTGGTTTTCCAGACTCATCTCTGTTTTTGTCTAAAAGATAAAATTCTAATTCAAAAGCAACCACTGGCTTCAATCCAGTGTTCTTAAAATTCTTCATAACTTTTTTTAGAATATTTCTTGGGTCAACCTCTGATGGGTCTTTTATTACTCCCCAATTTTCTTGCTCTTTTCTCATTGTGATTAAAACTTGCAAGAAGCGTTCATCCCACGGTACTGGCTTAATACTTCCTTTAACAGGAACCAGAACACCATCAGGATCACCATCTGTCCAACCTAGATTCAAGGTATTTGTTACTCCTCCTAGAACATCCAGATAAAATGCGGAGAATGGGAGAAGAACGCCATCTGAGAAAATTTTATTTGCTTCAAGGACTGGAAAACGTTTTCCTCTTACGTAACCACATAAATCTGTGAAGATTGCATCGACATATTGAATATTATTGTGCTGACTTAATATTTCGTCAAATTCAGCTTGTGTAGCAACTTCCATTTTATATCCCTGACTTAAGTCAGTCCATTAACGTGATTTTGTAAATGACTTAGATAGAACTTTTGATATTGAACCAAGCTTGTCTCTAGTTCGCCATACTTTCCAGGCTGATAAGCTCGACTTTCAATACCCTTTTGATTCATTTCACACAATTGGGAATCTTCTGTTGATGTTTGGTCCCAAAGAAAAATCATTTTATCAATGTCAACTTCAGCATCTTTGTGAGTAACCCAATATTGAGTAACGATTGTTTTATTTTGACTAACAGGAGTAAATAAAAAAAGAATTACAAATTCATTATTGGCAACAAAGCTATTGAATGGGCTAAAACCAATAGCGGTATAACCATGATCCGGTCCTATGGTTTTAAAGTCCCCCATCAGTGAAGAGCATGAATAGCTACCATCCATTGTCTCAGACATAATGCCTTCAGGTAAAGGAGTGCGCTCTGCAATTCTAAAATATTTATTGGTATCTTCACTGTACTCGCCAACAAACAAACCTTTATTTTGACTTTCAAATGTCCAATCTTTTATACGTTGATTGAATTCAGGAGATTCAATTCCTGAGCCAACCCCAGCTCCATAAGAATTACAATACGCCTCCCCATGAACACTTAAATAATCTTTATGGGTAAACTCACCCCCCCAACAATGCGCGCATTCTTTGAAGTTGTGAATGGTTGCAAGATGAGAAGCATTAAATATAAAGTCTTTTTGAAATGCGATCTTACCGTCATTAAGGCCATGAATTTTAATATATGGTTCTAGTGGTTTTATGAATTCTTCAAATGAATATGGTACTTCAGAAAAGTTGACAAAAATTAAGCTTTCATAAACTTTTAAATGACATTTGAAATCAGGCAAAGATGATGAGATAGTTAAATTATTATCTTTAGAATTTTTTATTTCAACAAACCCACCGTTAATTTGATAAATAAATGTATTGTTTTCATTAAAATAAGATAGATGAGTGAGAAATACCCACTGTTTCTTAAAAACAGCCTCATAACTTAGATCAAACAATGCTTTGTTGGTGAAAAAAAGCTGATCCATTCCTTTATTAGGGTCTTGGTTTTTAATAATGTCTCTAATGTTTTGATCAATCATGGTGTGAATTCAATATATTTTATTAATTAATAAATTAAAATAAAATAATCTTATGAGTAGTTTAGACCTCGATATTTGTTATTTATCAGCTTCTGAAGCCCTAGAAAAATTTAAAAATAAATCTTTGTCTCCAGTTGAGCTTTTAAATGAGACAATAAAAAGAATTGAAAATGTAAACCCAAAAATTAATGCTTTTAATTTTTTTCGCTTCGAAGAAGCATTGAAAGAAGCAAAACATTCAGAATTAAAATATACAGAAGATAAATCTACTTTGCCTTTGGAAGGTTTGCCTTTAGCAATTAAAGATGAAGTTAATATAGAGGGACAACCTAATAAGAATGGAAGCTTAATCTATAAAGACGTAATAGCAGAAAGAACTGATGTAGACGTAGAGTCCCTTGTAAGCTCTGGTGCAATAATTCATGCGCGCACAACTAACCCAGAGTTTTCACTGACATCATTCTGCCATTCCAAAGTGAATGGCGTCACAAGAAATCCCTGGAACTTAGATATGACACCAGGAGGTTCAAGTGGAGGGAGTGCTGCCGCACTAGCGTCGGGTTGTACATCACTTGCAACTGGCAGTGATATAGGTGGATCAATTCGTATCCCTGCTGGGGCATGCGGAATCGTTGGTTACAAACCTCCCTATGGAAGAAATCCAATGGGTTATCCTTTTAATCATGATCCGTATTGCGTTGTTGGTCCCCTTGCGAGAACTGTTAGTGATTGTGCCCTTATGCAAAATGTTATGAGTGGTCCAAATAAAAATGATATTGCTTCACTCAGACCCAAAAAAATTATTCCTAATAAGTTTGAGAATATTAAGAACTGGAAAATTGCTTATTCACTTGATCTTGGATTTTTTGAGGTGGATGAAGAAGTTGAAAAAAATACATTGGAGGCTTTAAAAAAATTTGAGGCTCTTGGTGCATCAATTACAGAAGTAAAATTAAATTGGAGTCGAGATGAAGTAAATTCAGTTTGCTTCAGTCATTACGCAAATTCATTTTATGGCCTCATAGCAAAATTTTCAAACGATGAAAAAAAACTATTAACTGATTATGCAAAAATGTTTGCTGAAGTCCCTGAATTACATATCAGAGCGATTCAAAATAATGAGAAGTACTATCATGATCAAATAGGGGCTTATGTTGGATATGATGTTATTGAAAGCTCAGAAATCACAGGCCGTATGTATTCAGAAATTGGACCAATATTAGACAGTTACGATTTATTTATATGTCCTACAAACTCTTTACCTTCAATTAAAGCTGATATTGATATTGTTAATGAAAATATCATTATCAATAATAAAGAGCAGAAGTGTGCAGATTTTTCTTGGGTCATGTCACATCCATTTAATATGTTGGGCAAATTACCAGTCCTATCAGTCCCTTCAGGATTAAGCTCTAGCAATATTCCAACAGGAATCCAAATTATTGCTCGATCTTACAGCGATGAATTAGTATTCCAGGGTGGGTACAACTACGAAATGTTAGATCCATGGCTTAATTCAAACAAAAATCGTCCCTTGATTCCCCTTTAATATATTGACCAACGACCCTATAGGTGTACAATTTTTGGTATAAATAAAAAAGAGGAAGATTAATTATGCCAAAATACAAAGAAATGAAAAATTCTTTTGTAAAAGCTTTGATTGTATCACTATCGTTTGTTTTTATCGCTGGTGTAACGTCAACAACTAAAGCTTTTGCAGATGAGCCAGGATCTGTATTCCTGTGGGGTGGCTACGATGATGATGGTCTATTTGGAACATACGCGGAAGAGCATGGTTCCCCTGAATACTCAATATTTGGTGATGCTGAAGAAGGATTGCAAAAACTAAAAGCAGGCTTTGAAGTAGACTTAGCATGGCCATGTCAAGGTGAGATAAAAAGATGGGTGAGAGCAGGCGTATTAGAACCACTTGATCCATCAAGAATTGATAACTGGGATGACATGTTCCCTGAAGTTAGAGACCTGCCAAGCGGCATGGTTGATGGCAAGCATTATTTTGCACCAGTCGACTGGGGAGATACTACGTTGTTTTACATGGCAGACAGAATTGATTGGATGGATGCCTCTAATGAGAGTTTTGCTTTAATGGAAGACCCAAGAGTAAAAGGTAAAGTTGGTATCTTAGACTCTGCTGCAGACTCATTGTTTTTAATGATGCACCATCTTGGAATTGACATCAGAGAACAAGATCAATTAACAAAAGCTGCTATTGACCAAGGTATCGATAAGTTTCGTGAAATGAGAGATAATGGTCAAATTCGTGCATTCTTTGGAGATACATCTTCAATGATCGAAGCGCTAGGAAACGAGGAAATTGACGTAGCACTTGGATGGAACGAAATAGCATGGAGTGCAGGAGCAAAAATGATGCAACCTGCTAATGGCACAATGACTTGGGCTTGCGGTCTTGCAATTGTTAAAGGTGCAGACCTTGATAAAGCATACGCAATGATTAATGGTGCAACTAGTGCTGAAACATCTGCTTACTTATTAAGTGAGTGGGGTTATGGACACAGCAATAAAGCTGGCTTTAGCACACTTACAGCTGATGAATTAGCTGAGCGTGGTGTTGCATCTAATCCTATCGAACATTTAAATAATGGAATGTTCTCCGTGATGCCAACTGACGAAGTTACTGACTACATGGAAGCTCAGTGGGCTGAAATGGTAGCTGGTGGTTAATTCACTGCTAATTGACTAATTTAAAATAGCCTGTTCTCTCTTGAGGACAGGCTATTTTTTATTCAGTAAGGAAATATCGTTTAAATTTATGCTGATAAAGCATTTACCATCTTGAAAAGATTGATTATCAAAATATTGTGATGATACAGTTATAATTTTTTTTATTTCTTTAGTTTCAACGTAAAATTTTGTCATTTCACCTAGATATGATGTTTGCTTGATTTTGCCTTCTAAGCAAATATCCCAGTCTGATTTTTCTCTGTCAATCATCATTGTCTCAGGACGAACACTACAAATAACATCTGAGGCGTTTTCACTTATATTGAGATTATTTTTTATTTTAAATGAACCAAGGTCTTCAATGTTAACATTAATATATTCTCCATCTTTAGAATTTGTCTTAGCTTTTAAAAAATTAGTTTCGCCAATAAAGTCACTCACAAATATATTTTGAGGATTTTTATATAATTCATTTGGAGACGACATCTGCTGAATTTTACCCTCACTCATCACCGCAACACGATCTGACATACTAATAGCCTCTTGCTGATCGTGTGTAACAAATACAAAAGTTATTCCAATCTCTTTTTGAAGAGTTCTTAGTTCAAGTTGCATTTCGTCACGTAACTTTTTATCTAGTGCCCCAAGTGGCTCATCCAATAATAATACTTTCGGTTGTCTTACTAAAGCCCTTGCTAATGCCACTCTTTGTCTTTGACCTCCAGATAGTTGGCTACTATAGCGTTCCTCATAACCTTCTAATTTTACTAACGACAAAACATCCTTAACTCTTTTGATAATTTCATCATTTGTTAAGCCAAGTTTTCTCAAGCCAAACTGAACATTTTTTTCAACATTGATATGTGGAAATATTGCATAATTCTGAAAAACCATATTTGTAGGTCTTTTATCAGGAGGTAATGCAGTAATATCACTGCCATCAAGTAATAGATTGCCACTAGTAGGATACTCAAAGCCAGCTAATAATCTCAATAATGTTGTTTTGCCGCAACCTGACGGGCCTAGCAGAGAGAAAAACTCTCCCTCTTTGATTTGAAAAGAGACATCATCTACCGCTTTTACATTTCCAAAATGCTTAGAAATTCCGTTTATCTGTATGAAAGAATCATTCATGTATTTTTATTCCAAATTCAGCTTTCTCTTTTCCTTGGCCAAGGTTTCTCAACCAGAATGCTAACAAAACTATAAAAGTAGTAAACACAATTATAACCGCTCCTAATGCTAATACATGAGGCAGTTTCTGAATAAATCTCATTTGAGCCCACATATACATAGGCAATGTTGCATCGCTTCCAGTTAAGAAGAATGCCAGAACAAATTCATCAAATGAAATTATAAAACTCAATAAAAGTGAAGCTATGATACCTGGTAGATATAATGGAAGAGATACTCGATAAAATGTCCCCCAGGCGTTTTCCCCAAGGTCTCTTGATGCTTCCTCTAGTGAGAAATCAAAGCCTTCTATACGAGCAATTAAAATAAGCATTGCAAATGGAGTACAAAAAAGAATATGTCCTAAAGTTACCGGTACAAGTCCTAATTTAAAACCAAGGCTTAACCAAATAACAAGTATTGCAACCGCTAAAATAATTTCTGGAATTAAAAAAGGAATCATAATCGCCCCGTAAGATATATTTTGCCCTCTGAATTTATAACGTGCGAATGCTTTGGCTGCGAAAAGTGCAATTGTTGTGCTGACGACACTTGCAACTACACCTACTTTGATACTAGCCCAAAGAGCTTTATGTAAATTTGTTTTTGCCCACATTTCTTCATAATGCTCCGTTGTAAATCCTGAGAGTGGAAATGACATATAATTTGCATCATTAAAGCTAAATATTGGCAAGAATAAAACAGGGATATATAAAAATGCAAAATACAATAATGTATAGATTAACAATGTATTGTTCTTTTGTTCCACTTATGAAATCCTTTGGGTAAGTTTTTTTGTTGTATATGAAACAATCATTGTCACTATAGCAACAGTAATAAGCATAATAGTTGCGGACGCGGCACCAAGAGGAAGATTGTTTACTTTTCCAAAGTAAGCTTGGATCATATTTGA
The DNA here is from genome assembly GCA_902584215.1 of uncultured Pelagibacteraceae bacterium. Classification (GTDB taxonomy): domain Bacteria; phylum Pseudomonadota; class Alphaproteobacteria; order Pelagibacterales; family AG-422-B15; genus CACNXQ01. Next base: position 22,141 of record CACHYW010000001.1, on the reverse strand, counting down.
TAGCATTCTCCCATCAGTTCCTCCGAGTAATGCAGGAGTAACATAATCTCCTACTGTTGGAATAAAGATGATCAGTATGGCACCAATTATTCCAGGAAGAGATAATGGAAGTGTAATTTTCCAAAAAGTTTCTAATCTTGACAATCCTAAGTCTCTGGCAGCTTCAATTAGAGAGAAATCTATTTTATCCAATGATACATACAAAGGTAATAAAGCAAATGCTGCCCATGCATGGGTAAGCGTTATGATAACTGCAGTCTCAGAATACATTAGAAAAGTGAGAGGTTCGCTAAGCAGTCCTGCATTAATTAAAGAAGAATTAATAACTCCCTTAGTTCCAAGTATAATTTTCCAGGAAAAAACCCTTAAAAGATAAGATGTCCAGAAAGGTAAAGTCAGTAAAACAAGCCATAACATTTTATTTTTCTTTACATAAAAAGCTATGTAATAACAGACAGGATATGCAGTAAGAAGAGTTACGAAAGTTACAATAAACGAAATCTTTACTGATTTTATAAGTAAAGAAACAAGCAAGTTCTTTTGAAAAAAATCAATATACCTTTGAACGGTGAAAGAGTAGTCAATTTCAGTAAAGCTAACTTGAGTGAAAAAGCTAAAACTCAACATTAGCCCTAAAGGTATAAGCATAGCTAAAGTAACTAAAATCAATGCAGGAGAAAGAAGTGAATAAGCTTTTGCAGGATCACTCCTTGCATAAAATGACTTCCAAACTTGCAACATTAGAAAATTTTAATTTATATAAATAATAGATGCAATTTATATTTCTTTTTTACTTTTATCTGTAAAATTTGAATACCATAGATATAGTCTTAAATACCATAATCTTAAAAACCCTAGTGGTATTTTTGGAGAGAGTCCTTGATAGACTTTTGAAATATTAGTTTCTCCGCTATTGGATTCATAGATCATCTCAGCCAACTTCTTTCCACAATAAACTGTAGTATTGTTACCATTTGCCTGATAGCCATATGAAAATAACACTGACTTATCGTCATCCAATGCGCCAAATGCAGGTACAAAATCTCTAGTCATAACAACTGTTCCCCTCCAGTAGTGATCAATATCAATATTATTCCAATTAGGAAAAACACCCCTAAATTTTTGAGTCATAAATTCTCTCATTTTTAGTGCACTTGCATCATCACCATAAGTATCACCTCTTGTACCAAACAACATTCTGTTAGAAGGCATCCTTCTATAATAATATAAAATTTCTCTGGAATTACATATGGGATTTAATGTTTTGTAGTTTTGTAACTTAAATTCATCATCACTCATTTCTCTGGTAACAATAATATTTGATAGGACTGGCATCATTCGATTTGCAAAACTTGGATGAAGTGACTCATCTGTGTAGCCATTGGTCGCTACAACAACTTTATTTGCAGTAATTGATCCACCATCTGTTATTAGCTTATGTGATCCATTTCTCTCCCATTTTTTTACTCTTGAAAAACTATGTAATTTTGCGCCTGCATCTACAGTTGCTGATGCAAAGCCTCGCATAAATGCCATGGGATTCATTGCAAATCCAGCCTCTGTAAAAACTGCTCCAAATTGTTCAGTTGATTGATGTCCAACTTCATCAAATTCTTCTTTAGGTATCCATTTTGTATTAATGCCAAAATACTCTTTCAGTTCATTTCCCCATTCTTTTAATTCTTCACTGCTGCCTGGATGGTGAGCTACATCAAGGTTGCCATCACCTACTTTTTCACAATCAATATTATTTTCTGATATGATAGAGGCAAGAAGATCAACACCTTCAATTTGAGATGAAAAAAATTTCTTTGTCTCTTCCATACCGAACTTATTTATTAATTGTGTGGTAGATAACTTTGTAGCTGGTAGACAGCAAAAACCTGCATTCCTTGCGCTACTTGCAAAACCATAGTGCCCAGATTCTAACACTCTTACATCTCCACCATAATTTTTTGCAATATGATAAGCCGTACTAATGCCTGTAAAGCCGCCTCCAATGACACATACATCACATGATTGATCTCCAACTAATTCTGGATACTTATTTTGGTCAATGCTGCTGACCTCTTCCCAATAGCTTTCTACTGGTTTATTAACATCGTAAATATCTTTGTTGTATAGCTGTTTCATAAGAAATTCGTCCTACATCATGGTAGTCTCATATTGGTGAAATACCAATCATAAAAATACGTGACGGCAGACTCGTTCTGTGAGAGTACTCCAGGACTAAATGAATGAGACAACAAACCATTTTGATTATTTTCAATAATGGTTGTGTCATGTGCAGTGGTTACGTCCCATATGTGAGTAAGGTTTTCTTCATTAAAATCTTTGCCTTCTTCAGCTTCCTCATTGACTAACCAAATCAATTCGACTTCAGACTGCAAAATTGATAATGGTTTAAATATAAACATAACTCCAAAATCATTTGTAAAGTAACAACAGCTAAAAGGATTAAAACTTACTTGGGATAAACCACCATCAAACTCTTTAAACTGACCCATTAGTTTAGAGGCTGGTTTGCCATCTTTAGTTTGTGATAAATTTCCATTTCCAATGGGTGTACGGTCTACGTATCGATTTAATCCCTTACTTAATCCTTCTTCAGTTTCTAAATATGTTTTTGAGGGAATTCCTTTTGTTTTACAATCCTCAATCCATGGTTGAATCTTTTTTAAATATTCTTGTGTTTCTTTTTCTGGGGCCGTTCCAAGACCGGCACCCATTGTGAATACCCAGTCTTTTTCATGTACTGAGCATAGCTCTGGATGTGCTGGGCCACAGTGATAGCATTCTTGGAAATTTTCTAGGACAAGTTTGAAATTAGCTTTCGTAGGATATTTTCGCCTAGCAGCAATCTTTGCCTTTTCAGGATTATGAAAATTTACAAGCTCAGTCAATGGAGCAATAAACTCATTGAAATCCATTGGTTCACCCATTGAAAGATTTATGAATATCAAGCCTTGATAGATATTCATATGACAAGGCTTTAAACCCCAATCTTCCATTTTAAAATCATCTGGCATGTAGCGTGCTGACTTTAATTCTCCCTCTGCAGAGAAACTCCAAGCATGATATGGACAAACTAACAGTTTTTTTGTTCCTTCTTCTTCCAAACATATTCTTGAACCACGATGAGAACAAACGTTGTAAAAAGCTCTAACTTGACTATCCCTTCCACGTATTAGAATTATTGACTCTTTTTCTGCGTTAAATAAAAAATAATCTCCAGGATTTGGTATACGGCTAACATGATCAACCATCAGCCACTGTTTGAAATAAATTTTTTTCATTTCATCAGAGAATATTTCTTCGTCAGTATAAAACTCTTGCGGAAGAGTCTTTCCTTCTTCATATCTTTCTTTAAGTTGATTAAAAAAGGTCATTAATTTGAAGTTGCTGACCAGAGACCTTCTTTTTTGATATCATCAGTTGCTAACTCTATGCCTTTACGCAAAATAGAAACAAGGTCATCAATTTGTTCCTTCGTGATAATTAATGACGGTGACATGACGCATGTACTAAATAATGGTCGTACAATTAAACCAAGTTGCTGGCAATGTTCATTAATTCTAGAGCCAATCTCATAGGACAAATTCAGTGGATCTTTTTTATCTTTATTGCCTACACATTCTACTGCAGCCATTAGACCTTCACCTCTAACTTCACCAACAATTGGCAAATCAGTAAGCTCTCTCAATTTTGCTTGAAAATAAGGGCCAACATCTTTTACGTGATCAAGTAAGTTTGTTTTTTCAATGTAGTCTAAAGTTGCAGTTGCAGCGGCCATACTAACTGGATGCCCTGAGTCTGTGAAACCGTTTGAAAAAATTACTTTCTCTTTATTATCTAATTTGGACATCAATCGCTCTGATATAACAACTGCTCCACAAGGCACATATCCAGATGTAATCCCCTTAGCCAAAAGAATAATATCTGGTGTAAAATCAAAATAATTTTCTGATGCAAAAATGTGACCAAGTCTTCCAAAGCCAGTGACGATTTCATCAGAAATATACAACACATCATGTTTTTACAAATTTCATGTGTCTTCTTATGATAACCTTTTGGTGGGACAATCACGCCACCTGAAGCTAAGATAGGTTCAGCAATGAAAGCAGCTACCTTGTCCGCGCCAATTTCAATTATTTTGTTTTCTAATTCTTGAACTTTTAGATCACAGAATTCTTCGTCAGTAAGATCATCAGGTTTACGAAAAGGGTTAGGAGACGAAATATGATGAACAATATTACTTGCGAAATCAAAATTATTTTTATCTCTTTCCTTGCCTGAACAGGAAGCTCCTAAAAATGTACTGCCATGGTAAGCATCGTTTCTTGATATAATTTGTTTTTTTTCTTTTCGGCCAAGAATATTATTATAGAACATTACAAATCGTAATGCTGAGTCCACAGCAGACGATCCCCCAGACGTAAAAAAAATTCTCTTTAAATCACCCGGTGCGTATTGAACAAGTCTTGATGCATAATCGTGAGCTATTTCTGTTGACTCAGTAAACGGACTTGCATATGGCATTTTAGTAATTTGATTATAAACTGCATCTGCAATTTCTTTAACACCATGACCGACATTGACATTCCACATGCCTCCAGGTCCATCAATCAGTTTTTTTCCTGTCTTGTCATATAAGTAAATTCCCTCAGACTTATCGATAAATGTACGATCATCTTCACCTCTGTATTCTAAGTATTGCCACGGATGAAGGATTCTATCATCTAGAGTATTCTTTAAATCGTTTTTAGCAGATTGTGATGTTGATTTAGGCATGAATTATTATAGCCTAAATTGAACAGCTGTTCAATAATTGAATTATTTTAAAGTACTTATTTTTTGGCTATTCGTATAGATCTGCAGGTACCTTATTTCTTCTTTCAGGGTTAAAAAATTGCCTTTTAACTACCTTACATCGTGCCCATATTTTTCGGTACTCAAGTTCTTCAGGGTGATAAATTTCTGCAAATATGTTTTCTTTTATTTTTATTCCGTACGGTCTCTTGAGTGAAGCAAGTGCAATATTTTTTTTCATAATAGGAGACCATAAGGCTGCGGTTACAATTCCAATATCCTCTTTTTTGCTGTTATATATTACAGAACCATGTGCTGGCTTATCTCCATCTATATCTAAACCTACTAAACATCTTTCAGTAGTATTTTCTTCTTTTTCTTTTTTAAGTGCTTTCTTTCCAACAAAATATGAGTTTTTGTTTAAGTGCACAAGCCATCCCATTCCAATTTCATAAGGTGACCTCATTCTGGTCGGCCTTAATGAGTCTTCTGCGGCCATAAAGTCTGTGTTGGTTTGAATAAATCCAGCTTCAATCCTAGTCATTTCGAGTGCATACATACCAAAAGGTCTTAATTTTAATTCCTTACCAGCAATTTCAATATTGTCCCACGTCATTTCTGCATTTTTTGGATCAGTCCACAATTCATAACCCAAATCACCTGTAAATCCTGTACGTGATATTAAAATATCGAAACCATCAATATTATATTCTCTCATTTCAAAAGGTTTTAATGTTTCAAGATCTGTTGCTCCAAATTTTTTTAAAGTTGAACAGGATGTTGGCCCTTGAATTGCTAGTGCAGCAATTGTATCTGTCACATCGGTAATTGTAACATCAAAACCATAAGCTGAGTCATTAAGCCAGTTATATATTTTAACAGCACAGCAAAGCATAAATTTTGTTGAAGAAAATTTGAAAATAGTACCATCGTCGATCACCTTTCCATCTTCATTGCACCAGATGATATAAGCTACTGTATTGTCCTTCATTTTTGATAAATCTCTAGTAACTAAATAATCAACAAATTGATGCGCATGATCTCCTATAATTTCATATTTGCCCATAGGGGTTAGATCCATTACTGATGTTCCATTTCTTGCTGCTGTATATTCAAGCTCGGTAGTTGAGTATTCTGTAGGCACAGTATATCCATTCCAGTTATAGTATTTATTCGTTCGCGAAGCCAAACTGGTTCTTGAATGAAAAGGTGTTTTCTTTAAAGCTGAATATCTAAGATCTTGCGTCATTTAAAAATCATCCAAGACTGCTTTAGCTGCATTTTTGCCTGAAATGCCAGTTAAACCGCCACCTGGGTGTGTCCCTGCACCGCACATAAAAAGACCATCCAAATGTGTTTTATACTGTGAGGCTCCTGGAATTGGGCGCATCATAAAAAGCTGATCAATTTGAATCTCACCATGATGCCAGTGCCCTCCTGATACATTATATTCTGATTCAATATCGTCAGGGGTTAGTAATTTCTTACGCTCAATGCATTCATTAATATTAGGAGCATATTTACTAATTATTCTGATAATAGATTTAACGTAACTTTCTTTTATATTTTCCCACCCTTGATGAGTTTTATATGGTGCATATTGCACTTTAATATCTAACTTTGGATTTTGATCAGAGTCTTTTTTTACACATATCTCGAGTGTTGGCTCTAGTGAAAGCTTATCAAACTTGCTTGGATTAAATGTTTCTTCAATGTAATCAATAGATGGCGCAACAACCATTCTGCTGTCTAAATCATTGTCATCACAATTGTTAAAACTAGGGAGCTTATCCAACTCTAAAATAAGTTTGGCAACTCTTCCTTTGGAGCGATGGTGTTTTATTTTCCTCTTTACGTCAGTATCAAGGTTTTGAGAACCGAGTAGTGAAAAGTATGTTGAACGTGGATCTGCATTTGAAATAATTTTCTTAGCATACATTTTTTCACCATTGTTTAGCTCAACACCTACAGCGCAGTCATTTTCAATAATACAATTTTTAACAGAAGCTGAAGTTTTTATTTCTACATTATTACTTTTGCATTTTTCAATTAAATGTTTAGTGAATTGATCATTGCCGCCCTCTATTTGGAATATACCACCAAATAAAGAATTGTTATGGATAGCCATTCTATACAATAAGTTTATGAGAGAGCCTGGTGAACGCGGGCCTAAATTAGAACCTATAACCGAGTCATGCGCTATCAATCCTTGAAGTAGTGTATTTTCAAAATTGTCTTCAAGTTCATCAGCTATATTTAGGCCAATCATTCTAGCAAACTCATTAAAATTTTTCTTTCCTAATAACCTGACATTCAATCCAAGCTTAAAGAGTTTAAAATAGTCAGAAAAACTATTGTTCATTATTCGCGGAGGAGATGACATCATGAAAGAACCTAAAGTTTTTGAGAATTTTGACATTTTTTCATGAAAATCATTAAATCGGTCAGCATCATGAGAAGAAAATGTTGAGATAGATTTATGATCAATGTGTTGATTGCCCACTAGTCGAATGTGTTGTCCAGTTTCAGATAAGGCAATTGTGGTCTTTGGTATGTAGTTTATTTGCATTCCACCAATCGAGCTTGAAACGGCAGATGTTACTGGAGGCACATAGTTGGTAATATCATTATTGACCATACCACCACATTCTTTTCGGGCTTCGCAGATTAATACTCTTTTGTTTTTTCTAGCGAGGACGTTTGCGCATACCAATCCATTGTGACCTCCACCAATTATGATGGCATCAAAACTCAAATTGCCAGGCATTAATAATAATTTCCTTTTTGTGGAACGTTCATGTCTAATAGAACTTCACGAGCTGCGTTAGCTCCTGGTGCACCCATTACACCTCCGCCTGGATGTGTTGAAGAGCTACATATATACATATTTTTTAATGGAGTCCGATACTGCGCATATCCAGGAACTGGCCTATTGAACATTAATTGGTCCATGGTCAACTCTCCTTGAAAAATATTGCCTTCTGTCAAACCAACCTCGTTTTCTAATTCTAGTGGTGTACGTACCTCATAATGATTAATTAGGTCTTTAAAGTTAGGAGAAAACTCTGCAATACAATCAACTATGTGTCTTCCAAATTCTTGCTTTCTCTCTTCATTCCAACCACCATTTGCAAGGTTAAATGGTACATACTGAATAAATACAGACATATAATGTTTACCTGGCTCAGCCATTGTAGGGTCACTTTTTGATGGAATGCACATATCAACATATGGATTACGAGACCATTCTCCCCTTTTCCAATCATCATAAGCTCCTTCCATCTCTTCTATCGTTTCTGTGAAATGCATGTCTCCGCCACCGCCTGGATCACCTTCAGGAATGCAAGGAAAGTCTGGCAAGCCATCTAATGCAATATTTAATTTACCAGATGAACCCCTTATCTTAAAATTTTTAACACTTCGCACAAAATCATCTGGAAGGTCCTTCTCTTCAGTAATCTTTAAAAAAGTTCTTTTGACATCAAGGTTGGAAACTATTTTCTTAGCATAGTATTCATCTCCATTTTGTGTTGCAACACCGATTGCTTTTCCATTTTTTGTAATAACATTTGTTACTTCGCTACTTGGTTTTACTTCTCCTCCATGATCTTTTAGACAACCCATCATTGCCTGAGTAATAGATCCCATTCCACCTCGTGCATATCCCCATGAACCAACTGATCCGTCAACCTCACCCATGTAGTGATGCAACAATACATAAGCTGATCCTGGTGAGCATGGGCCCAGAGCAGTTCCAATAATTGCGCTGCCAGCAAGGTGAGCTTTGGTAATTTCACTTTCAAAATATTCTTCTAAGTAATCTCTGATGCTCATCGTATAGAAGCGAATTGTGTCATAAATTTCTTTTTCTCCTAGTCCACCTAATTCATCTTTTGCAGCAAAATGCTTTGCAAACTCCAGTGCTCCAAATAAATCTTTTGGTTTGAACGATGTTAAGTCAGGAGGCGTCATTTTAAGAAGAGGCTTAATAATTTTACATTGCCTGAGAACATCACGGCTATATCTTTCATAAGCTTCTGCATCTTTATGAGAATGACGTCTAATAGAGTTGATGGTCATATCATGATCATGATAATGAGTATAATAATCCCCATTTTTCATCATCGTTGCACTGCCTTCATAAGGAATAATTTGAAGTCCATATTTATAAAGTTCCAAGTCACGCATAATCTCAGGTCTTAATAAACTACAAACATAGGAACAATTTGAATATTTCCATCCAGGGTACAGTTCTCGGCTCACCGCAGCACCGCCAATCCAATCATTTTTTTCTAAAACAACGACATCGAGCCCAGCTTTAGCCATATAACTAGCTGCTGTTAAGCCATTATGGCCCGCTCCTACAACAATTACATCATGAGTATTTTTTGGCATAAAATGAACGAATATTGAATTTATATGATACCCATATTGAATGATTATTCAATACAAAACTACCATTATGATTAAACTTTGTGTATGGTTCTTTTATGAATATAAATCCCAAAAAAATTAGTAATCCTCAACTGAAAGAACAGGAATTTTCAATCAATCATCAAAAACTAATTGACGCAACAATTGAAACTATAGCCAAAAGAGGCCTTGCAGACACGACGATTGCGCAAGTAGCTAAGAAAGCAATGGTATCACAAGGTTATGCAAATTTTAGATTTAAATCTAAAGAAAATCTTTTGCTTAGTTCACTAAAATTTCTATCAGATGAATATAAAAATTCTTGGCAACGAATATTCGAAGATAATAACTTAGATCCAGTTGGAAGAGTAATTAAAATAATTGAAAATGATTTTAGTAGTAAAATTGCAAGTAGAAATAAAATTGCAGTCTGGGTATCGTTTTATAGTGAAGTAAAATTTCGTCCTTCTTATTTAACAATCTGTCAAAAACAAGATGAAATATATTCATCTCAGATGGAAAAGTTAATTAAAGAATTAAATTTTTTAACTGATCAGACTTTTCTAACGCCAAGAGAAATAAGTGAGACTTATCTTTCAATGGTGGACGGATTGTGGCAAAGAATTTTATTTGATCCTAAAATGTATTCACATGTATTTTGTAAAGGACTAATAAAAAAATACTTTAAAAATATTTATACAGATGAAAAACGGTTTGTGTGATCTCAACTTTTCAATCTATACTTGGAAGTAATTATAAAACGTATATTGTTTTATTTTTATGTGCTCTTATTATTGGCATAAAACTTGGAACCCTTATTCCCTTACTATCATTAATACTTGAGTCAAGAGGTTTCAGTAATACACAAATTGGATTAAATGTTGTCGCTCAACCATTGGCGGTAATTTTATTTGTTAGAATTACACCAATCATTATTCATACAATTGGGTTATCTAGATCAATTGTCATTGCTCAAGTAGTTACAATTATTTTATATTTTACCTTTCCTATATTTGAAAGTTTAACTGCGTGGTTCATTATTCGCTTCCTTATTGGATTTGCTGGGGCGCTTGCATGGAATGCTTTTGATACTTGGATGTTATCGATGGCCAATGATTCAAATCGCGGTAAAATAGTCACAATATACAATACGGTATTTATAATTGGGTTTGCAATAGGTCCTCTTGTTATATCTTTAACAGGTATCGAAGGATGGCTTCCATTTATTGTAATTGCGGCAATGTCATTTATAGCAATTATCCCACTCATAACACTTGATATAGCAGATCAAGAATTACCCAAGAAAAAATCTCTACCAATTTTAGCAACGATTATAGCCGCACCAACTATTTTTGGAGCAGCAATACTCTGTGGATTGGACGATGTTATGTTCGTATCATTTTTTCCAATCTTTATGATTAAGAACCAGTTTTCACAAGACATTGCTCTTCAGTTTGTCACTATTACCTTAGTTGGTGGTGTCATATGTCAGCCACTAATTGGTATTTTACTTGATAGGATGAATAAGAGACTACTCATGAATATTGCTGTCTTCTGTACTTTTGTTTGTCCAATAATTATAGGTGTTTTCTTGGGAAACTTCTATTTAGTGGCATTAAGTTGCTTTGTTTGGGGAGGAGCGGCTAGTGGTATATTCTCAATATCACTTACAATGTTAGGGGAAAGATATACCGCTTCACAGGTTGCAGGTGCAACGGCAATATTAGTTATGGTTTTTGAGTGTGGTTCATTAATTGGTCCACTGATTGGGGGAAGAGTTATGGATATTTTTGGTCCTATTGGTTTTATATATACAATTGTATTTTTTACTTTTATTTTCTTAATGATTTCAATTTATAGAACTATAAGAAACTAGAAATGACAGAAAACATTAAAAGAGCAACCATAGAATACTCTGATATGATCGGAGAGGTTTTTAATTTGTATCGAGTCTTTTATAACCAGGAGTCAAATGTTGAAATTGCACAAAAATATATCAAGCAGAGGCTTGAGAATGATGAGTCAATCATCTTTTTTCAGGAAGAAGGGGGTACTTGTGCAGGCTTCACACAATTATATCCAACTTTTGACTCAGTGAATGTGAGAAAAAAAATTGTTCTATACGACTTATTTGTAAGAGAAGAATTTAGAAGAAAAGGTATAGCTAAGTCTTTAATGGATGCTGCTAAAAATTATGCAACTGAGAATAAGTTTGGCTCTATAGAGCTTTCAACAAATAAAGCTAATATACCTGGCCAATCTCTATATGAGTCACTTGGATATATCAGGGACAATGAGTTCTATAGTTACGATTTAGAAATATGATTATGTGTTTGATCTAAAGATTTTTTTAGTTTTTCACATAATTCATCCACATGAGAGTTATTAAAGATTAGAGGTGGACAGAAAATCATACCATCTCTGACAGCTCTCATTACTAAGCCATTTTCTATACAGTAATCTCTACATATTGTTCCAACAACACCCGTATCTTCAAACATTTCCATCTTTTCTTTATCTTTAACTAATTCAACAGCTCCAATAAAACTTTTCATCCTGACTTCTCCAACTAACGGATGTTTTTCAATCTCGCGCATTTGTTGCTCTAGATAGATTGATACTTGACGTGATTGCTCAATAAGATTTTCTTCTTTAATAACTTTCAGATTTTCAAGACTTACAGCGCACGCTACTGGATGACCTGAGTATGTATAGCCGTGATAAAACTCCCCACCTTCATTGATAATTGTATCGCTAACACGGTCTCCAATCATGATACCTGATAGTGGTATGTAGCCTGAAGTTATGCCTTTGGCCATTGTGATGATATCGGGTTTGATATTATACGTGTCAGATCCGAACCAATTACCTGTTCTTCCAAATCCGCAAATAACTTCATCAACTACAAGAAGAATATCATACTGATTACATATCTCTTGAACTCTAGGCCAGTAAGAGTCTGGAGGAATGATTACACCCCCAGCGCCTTGAATTGGCTCACCAATAAATGCCGCCACATTATCAGCACCTATTTCATTGATCTTTTCTTCAATTTTATTTGCTGCAAAAATTCCAAAATCTTCATGGGACATCTCGTTTCCATATTTATACCAATAAGGTGGCAAGACATGTTCAAAACCTGGCATCATATCACCTTGCGCATGCATTGCAGTCATACCACCAAGGCTCATGCCTGTCATTGTACTTCCATGATAAGCAAACTCTCTGCTTATAAAAGTTTTCTTATGTGGCTTACCTTTTAGGTCCCAATATCTTCTCACCATTCTTACAACTGTGTCATTGGCTTCTGAACCACTTGATGAAAAGAATGCATGATTTAAGTCATGAGGACTTAACTCCGCTAATTCTCTTGCTAGCTCGATTGATGGTGGCGTCGCAGTTTTAAAAAAAGAATTATAATATGGAAGCTCTTGCATTTGCTTATAAGCAACTTCAGCAAGATTCTTTCGGCCATAGCCTACATTGACACACCACAGCCCGGACATTGCATCCAATAGCTGCTTATCGTCAGATGTAGTCAGGTGTACACCGTCTGCCTTTGTTACAATGATACTTCCCTCTTCAGCAAGTGACTTGTAGTCAGTAAAGGGATGGAGGTGGTGTCTGGTATCAATCTCCTGCCATTGTTTAGTAGTTCTGTTTAGATATGCCATAATTTTTATTTAAATGCCTGAATACCTGTTAAATTTCTTCCCATTATCAATGTGTGAACATCGTGTGTTCCTTCATAAGTTTTCACAGTTTCTAAGTTAACCATATGTCTCATAACGTGATACTCATCTGAAATACCGTTACCACCTAAAATATCTCTGGCGTTACGACATATTTCTAAACTTTTAGAAACATTGTTTCTTTTGATTAAGCTTACCATATTGCTGTCAGATTGTCCTTTATCCATAAGGCGTCCGACTCTTAATGCGGCCTCCAACCCTAACGCAATTTCCGTTTGCATATCTACTAATTTAGATTGAACTAACTGTGTCCCCGCAATGGGCTTTCCAAACATTTTTCTATCTAGAGCATATTGTCTTGCGGTTGCCAGACAAAATTCGGCTGCTCCAATTGCACCCCATGAAATTCCATAACGGGCACTATTCAAACATTGAAAAGGTCCACTTAAACCTGTTGTTTTAGCTAAAATTTTATCTTCAGGGCAAAATACATTTTCCATAATTACTTGTCCTGTTGCCGATGCCCTTAGCGATAATTTTCCTTCTATCTTCGGAGTAGAGAGTCCTTTTGACTCCCTATCAACAATGAAACCTCTAATTACATTTTCTTCATCCTTAGCCCAAATAATTATTACATCAGCGAAAGGTGCATTACTGATCCATGTTTTTGTTCCATTCAGTTCATATCCACCTTTTACTTTTACTGCTTTGGTTTTCATGGCACCTGGATCACTACCGGCATCAGGTTCAGTTAGTCCAAAACTACCTATCAATTCTCCTTTTGCCAGTTTCGGTAGATATTGTTCTTTTTGTTCATCGCTTCCAAATTTATGTATAGGGTACATTACCAAGCTAGTTTGCACTGACATTATAGATCGATATGCGCTATCGATTTTTTCTATCTCACGAGTAATTAGTCCATAGGAAACATAATTACTCCCCGCACATCCATAGCCATCTAAGTACGATCCGAGAAGACCTAGTTCCCCCATTTCAGTAAAGATTTCCCTACTAAAATTCTCATTTCTATTGTCATCAATTATTCTCGGGAGCAATTTTTCTTTACAATATGCTCGCACTGTTGATTGCAATATTTTTTCTTCAGCTGAAAGTTGATCATCTAAATTAAGAACATCATCCCAAGCAGAAAGAGATTTTATTTCAGTTTCTTTTTGAATATTAATAACCATTAAAATTGTTATATGATATTATGGTAATACTAGTAAACTAATTTCTTTTATGGATACCCAAAATAAGCCACTTATTGCAGTTTTTGCAGATGTAATTAAGAAAGAGGAGTTACATCGAACTTACCACGCATCTGGAACCAATTATATTAAAGCTGTTTCTGAAGCTACTAGCTGTATACCAGTGATACTTCCTGCATTTGGATCAAGTGTAGATTATAGAGATACACTTCGTAAATTTGATGGAGTTTTATTAACTGGAAGCCTTTCAAATGTTTATCCAGAATTTTATAACAAAGATAAAATTGTTGAACCATTAGATATTGAAAGAGATAAGACAGTGCTGCCAATGATTGATTTTATATTTGAAAATGAGATCCCTATGCTTGCAATATGTAGGGGTTTTCAAGAAGTTAATGTTGCTTTGGGAGGATCGCTGTATGCAGATATTCATGAGGTGCCAGGCAGAATGGATCATCGATGCCCAGAATCTGATGATCCTGACATACAATTTTCTAAACAACATGAAGTCTATTTAAAAGAAAATGGAAAATTTGAAAAATTAGCTGGTACTCCAACGATCGAGGTGAATTCACTACATACGCAAGGAATTGATGAATTAGCAAATGAATTAGTTGCCGAAGGAGTTGCCAAGGACGACACAGTGGAGGCAATAAGTTTGTCTGGCTATAGTGGATATTTTTTTGGTGTACAGTGGCATCCTGAATATTCTGCGACCACTGACGATTTTTCTAAAAAGTTATTTGCAAGCTTTAGCGAGTCCGTTGAAAAGAATAGTTTAAAGAAGATTAAATAAAAAAATTACTATAAATAACAGTGCCGACTGTGAGTAAAGCTAAAATAAAAACGATAGATTGACGCAAAAAATTTTTTTGAGTTAGAAAATTAAAAATAAGACTTCCTGCCCAACACCATACTGAGTGGGAAACTGATTGTATTAAAAAAAATGTTGAGGCTATAATTAAAACTTCGAGTGTCCAGTTTGAAGTTGAGCTTGTACTTCCAAAAGAAGTGAATTGAGTGTAGGCAGCAATCACCATGGCCCAACCTTTGGGATTAAGAGGGTGTACTAAAATACCATTAAAAAAATTGGGTACATTACTTTTTGAGTCTATGCTAGAAGTTGGCTTTAAATTTAGAAACATTATTTTATAAGACAACCAACAAATATAACCTGTTCCAGCAATTTTAATTAAATTAATTATAATTGGGTTAGAATTTAATAAAGACAAAAATCCAAATCCAAGCCCAATGGTTAAAAAAAGTTTTCCAACAGTAACACCGGCAACAAATGGCAATGATTTGAGTAGTCCATGTTGAGCACCAGAACTCATCAATAATAGATTGGCAGGTCCGGGTGTGGTAACCATTATTAATGCAAATATAAAAAAGGCTGGGTAAAGTGAGAGAGTCATAACCCTCTATTTTTGGCAATTGCTGTTGCCATTCCAATGGCTGCTAATAAACTATCACATGAAGCGACAAACTTTTTTGCTATATCCAATCCAGTACCATGGTCAGGACTGGTTCTTACAAAGGACAGTCCAGCTGTATAATTAATGGTGTTATGAAAATCAATAACCTTTATCGGTATTAAAGCCTGATCATGATACATGCAGATGAATGAATCAAATTTCTTAATATTTGAATCTCTAAACAATGAGTCCGCGGGATAAGGCCCAGAAACATTTATACCTTTTTTCTTACATGCATTTATTGCAGGAATTATTTTTATGATCTCTTCTTTTCCTAAAATACCCCCATCACCCGAATGAGGGTTAAGACCGCTAACGGCGATTTTGGGTTTACGAACTCCAAAATCTTTTTTTAATGTTTGGTTAACATTGAGGATCGATTTAGTAATATTTTTTTTATTTATTTTTTTTGCAACATCTTTTAACGCAACATGTGTTGTAACTGGAGTAACTTTGATTTTCTTATTTAGTAAAAACATCATTTCATTTGATTTTTTATCCTTTTTTGCAAGGTATTCTGTATGCCCTTTAAAACTCCTAAGTTTTTTGGCAATAACTTCTTTATTGATTGGGTTTGTAACAAATCCAGAGATTACTTTTTGTTTTGCAAAACCTATGGCCATATCAATTGACTGTAATATTGCACCAGCATTACTATAATTTCTTTTACCAAGCTGGGTCTTTGCATCAATCTTTATGGGAATAATCGGTAAATATTTTTTATTTACACTTAAAGCCTCTGAAGGATTATCAATTATTTGAACTTTTAACCCTACTTTCATTTTTTTTATAACTCTACTTACATAGACTGGGTCATGAATTAAAAAAAATCTTAGATTTGTATTTTTTTTTATCCAAGCTTTGATAGTTATTTCTGTGCTAATACCTGACGGGTCTCCCATGGTGACCGCAATTAAACTCTTATTTTTACTCATTAAAAAATTCCTAAAAACTTTTTCTTAAATTTGTGTTCACACTCATTGAGCTGGCTTCTATATTTGTCAGATCGAAGTTTGACGTTATTGGCAACATCAATCAACCAGTTTTGATTTTTATAGGATTTCTTTTTGTACCCTCCGTGTCCTTCATGGTATGCTAAATATTGGCTATAAGCATCACTTTTGCTTATCCCATTAATTTTATTAGACTTATTTATATACCAACCCGTAAAGTCTATGGCATCTGCAAAATTAACTCGCGATGCTAGAGGTTTCTTATTTTCAGTTCTATACCAATCCCAGGTTGCATCAATTGCTTGAGTGTATCCAAATGCACTAGATTTTCTTTTCCAAGGTATAACACCTAAAATTTTGGTTCTCTCCGGCTTAACTCTATTTTGAAATGCAGATTCTTGTCTTAAAATTGACATTTGAACATGAATGGGTGCACCCCATTTTTCATATGATTTATTTGCCAATCGATACCATGAGGATTTTTGTTCAAAGATAGAGCAAATATTCTCTTGTTTTGCAGGCGGCTTACTTGCACAACTGAATAATATAAAAAAACTAATTAGTATTAGTATGAATACCCTCATTTATTTACTCATTTACTTTAAAAGTTTTAAATAATACCTTTCTCAAACATCAAATGAAACAAATAAATCAACCTATTGTCATCAGCTATATATTCATTTTTTTATTAGCATTAATCTGGGGAGTAAACTTCCTGTTTATTAAAATTGCAGTCTTAGAAATAAGCCCCATTAATAATGTTTTTCTAAGATTAATTTTGGCATCAACAATACTTTATTTCTATATGAGATTTACAGGAAATAGACTTGAATTAAGTATTAATTATCTCTTTTTTTATTTTGTTATTGGAGCATTAGGTAATGCAATTCCATTTTTTTTAATTTCAACGGCGGAAATTAATATTGATGCAGGTATAGCAGGTGTTCTCATGTCCCCTATGCCACTAATAACCCTAGCACTATCAGCAATTATTTTGAGAGATGAAAAAATTAATTTTCTTAAATCGATTAGTTTTATGACAGCTTTTCTTGGCCTACTTATACTCTTTGGTTTTGAAAATTTAAATCAGCTTGGAGGTGATAACAAAATTGAATTTTATAGTCAAATTGCAGCATTAGTCGGTGCATGTTCTTATGCATTAAATGCCGTTATATCTAAACTCGTACCAAAAATAAATTTTATTTCACTTGCAACTGGGGTGACAATAGCGGCAACATTATTGATGTTGCCCTTTTCTATTTTCTATCAGCCTTTCTGGCTGGAAAGTTATAGTTCGCCAACAGTCGTATCATTATTAATACAAGGTGTATTTGCTACAGCGATAGCCAGTTTACTTTTTTTTAAAGTCATTGAAACAAGAGGACCCGTCTTTTTATCACTAATTAATTTTTTAGTACCTTTAATAGCTTATTTTTCTGGAGTTATATTTCTTGGAGAAATCATAAGAGTGAATGTACTAGTTTCCCTCTCTATGATATTATTTGCTTTGTATCTCAATCATATTTCAAACAGATAAAAAGATGTTAAATATAAAAGATATTTCAGTAAATTTTGGGGGCATTAAAGCTGTAAACAAAGCCAGTATGCAGATTGAGACTGGAAAAATTACTGGTCTTATAGGACCTAATGGAGCAGGAAAAACAACATTATTCAACATCATAGCTGGCAATATCAAACCAACCATGGGCAAAGTCATGTTGGAAGAACATGATATTACATCTCTTCCTTCTCACGAACTATTTGAAAGAGGTGTATTAAGAACCTTTCAATTGGCGCATGAATTTTCAAATATGACTGTACTTGAAAATTTGATGGTGGTTCCTGCAATGCAGACAGGTGAAAAAATTTTAAATACATGGTTTCAGAGAAAAAGAATAGAAAATGAAGAAAAAGAATTTAAAGAAAAAGCTCTTGAGGTAATAAACTTTCTAAAGCTTGATCATTTAACTTATGAACTGGCAGGTAATTTATCAGGTGGACAAAAAAAATTATTGGAATTAGGTCGAACAATGATGGTCGATGCTAAAATTGTATTACTCGATGAAGTTGGTGCAGGTGTAAATAGAACTCTTTTAAATGATATAATAGATATAATAAAAAAATTAAATCGTGAAAAAAATTATACTTTTTTTATGATTGAACATGACATGAACTTTTTGTCTAAACTTTGTGATAAAGTGATTGTTATGACTGAAGGATCTGTTCTCGTTGAAGGAGGAATAGATGAAATCAAAAAAAATGAAAAAGTTATAGAAGCCTATCTTGGACGAGGACAGATAGCGTGAGCAAATTTTTAAGTTGCACTAACATGACCGGTGGATATGGAGGTGAGGACATACTCCACAGTTGTAATATAGAGGTCAACGAAAAAGAAATAGTCGTTATTGTGGGACCAAATGGTGCTGGCAAATCTACTGCCATGAAAGCAATGTTAGGCATGATAGACCTCAAGAGCGGGAATATAATCTTTGATGGAAACGATATTTCAAATCTCTCACCTCAAAAAAGAGTTGCAGCCGGAATTGCTTTTGTTCCCCAATCGATGAATATCTTTAGTGAACTGACTGTAGAAGAAAATTTAGAGATGGGCGGATTTTTAAGAGATGGAAACATACAAAAGACAATTGATGAGATATACGAATTATTTCCAGCAATGAGAGAAAAACGTAGTCAACTTGCAGGAGAACTTTCTGGTGGTCAAAGGCAACAAGTTGCTGTTAGTCGGGCATTAATGACTCAGCCTAAAGTATTGATGCTCGATGAGCCGACAGCAGGTGTATCTCCAATTGTAATGGATGAAATATTTGATCGTATTATCCAAATAAAAGAAACGGGTGTGGCGGTAGTCATTGTTGAGCAAAATGCTAAGCAAGCACTGAAAATAGCAGATTTTGGTCATGTTTTGGTAAATGGCGAAAATAAATTTTATGGTAAAGGGAATGAATTATTAACAGATCCTGAAGTCAGAAAGAGTTTTCTGGGGGGTTGATATGGAAAATTTTGAGTTAATAAACGCATTGGTCCTTATATCAAATTTTGTTCTTATACCTGCTCTATCTTATGGTAGCCAACTTGCCTTAGCTACTCTCAGCTTAACAATAATATATGGTGTATTAAGATTTTCTAATTTTGCTCAAGCTGACTGGATGTCGTTTGGAACGATGACAACAATATTATTCACATGGTATTTACAAAGTTTAGGAATAACTGGTGGCTTCTTGCCAACTGCACTAATAGCACTTCCACTTGCAATTATAGTAACCACACTCTTTTGTCTCTTAATAGACAGATCTGTTTATAGCTTCTATCGAAAGAAAAAAAGTCCACCAATTGTTCTAATGATTGTATCAGTGGGAGTTATGTTTATTTTACAGGCGATTGTAAGATTTGTAATTGGTCCAAATGACAGAAAATTTTTTGATGGAGAAAAATTCATTATCCATGCTCTTGATTTTAAAGATTACTTTGGACTCTCTGAAGGACTTACAATTAAATCCACTCAGCTAATCACCCTTATAGTGGCTATCATCGCGATGGTGAGTTTATTTTATTTCCTTCAGCGAACCAAAATGGGGAAATCAATGCGAGCCTATTCAAATAACGAGGACCTTGCATTATTATCTGGAATAAACCCTGAAAGAGTAGTTTTAATTACTTGGGTTATTGCATCAGCACTTATTACAACTGCAGGTGTTCTTTATGGACTCGATAAAAGCTTCAAACCATTTACATATTTTAATTTATTACTACCAATGTTTGCCGCGGCAATTGTTGGCGGCATAGGATCCCCTATTGGTGCTGTCATTGGTGGATATGTTATAGCTTTTTCTGAAATTACATTAACCTATGCATATAAAAAGTTCTTCATTTACTTATTACCAGAAAGTTTGGAGCCGTCGAGTTTAATGCAGGTACTCTCCACAGATTATAAATTTGCAATTTCATTCATCATCTTAGTGATTGTATTGATTGTTCGTCCAACAGGAATTGTAAAAGGTAAAATTATATGACAGATAATCTAAGAGCACCTCTTGCATTTACTTTTATGGGGATTCTGCTAGCTATAGTTGGCTTTACTCAATCTTGGTCTGTATCTCTGAGTATAATTAACTTATGTATCATTTCTTCAATAATGGCTATTGGAGTAAATTTGCAGTGGGGATATGGAGGACTTTTTAATGCTGGAGTAATGGGTTTTACGGCTTTAGGGGGACTTACCGCAGTACTGGTCTCTTATGATCCAGTCTATGAAGCATGGGATAAAGCCGGCATAGGTATTTTGATCAGTGCAATTATCTTAATTCTAAGTATCACTTTGATTTTGTTCGCTTACAGAAATATATCTAGCCCCCAATTTAGAAATACATCAATTATTCTAATTATAATTGCTGCCATTCTTGGAATAAATAATTTCTATGGACCGTCTATTGATGTTATTGAGTCCATAAATCCTGCTAAGACAGGTTTTTTAGGAGGATTAGGTCTACCAATTGTTTTTTCATGGGTCATTGCTGCATTTGTAGCAGGATTAGTTGCATGGGTAATTGGAAGGCTAACTTTAAGACTTAGATCAGACTATCTTGCAATAGCCACATTAGGTATATCTGAAATTGTGATAGCAATTGTTAAACATGAAGATTGGCTATCAAGAGGTGTTAAGAATGTTTCTGGACTCGATCGACCTGTTCCTTATGAAATAGAGCTTCAACAATCAGAATGGTTCATCAATCTTGTAGAAAGAATAAATTATGGAACTCTGGATAGTTTACAAACCGTTTCATCAAGGCAAGATTTGCTCAATGATTTAATTATTATTAGTTCGGGTGTATTTGTAAAATTATGTTATGCAGGTCTATTCTTATCAGTTCTCTTATTAATTTTTTATCTAAGTCATCTTGCGCTTAACTCTCCATGGGGAAGAATGTTAAGAGCGATCCGAGATAATGAAGAAGCTGCAAGCGCAATGGGTAAAAATATATTCGCACAACATTTGCAAATATTTATAATTGGCTCAGCCATAATTGGAATTGCAGGAGCGATGCTTACAACACTTGACGGTCAATTTACTCCAGGATCTTATAGGCCATTAAGATTTACATTTATTATCTGGCTTATGGTTATAGTTGGGGGGTCAGGGAATAATTTAGGATCAATATTTGGTGGATTTTTTGTCTGGTTTATTTGGATTGAAGCAGAACCTTTATCAATAGGATTTATGAATCTTCTAGCAAGTAGCTTTGAATATGACAATCCAATAAGAATGCACCTACTAGGAAGCGCAGCTCACCTTCGTTTATTTATCATGGGTCTTTTACTTTTACTCGCACTTAGGTTTATGCCAAGAGGAGTCATTCCTGAAAGAATACAAAAAAAATAGGGGCCAAAGAAGGCCCCTATTAAATTAAAATGGTAAGAAATTATCGAACTTGAATAGTATTGAATTCTCCATTTCCTATTTCTAACTCTTTATAAGATCCAGAGGCCTCTCCAACATCAGAAAACTCAACATTTGTTGCGCCTTGATAATTGACTTCACCACCATCTTTAAGAATTTCAAGAGCTTTACCTAA